>CAYNBX010000197.1:0-4017 GCA_964395505.1 uncultured Bacteroidales bacterium
AATAGTAAATTCAAGTTATAAATGCATTTTTTTGTTAAATTCTGATTTTGTAAATTTATAAAAATATTATATAAGTGTTAAAAAATTTAATCTTTTTCTGGGTCTGTTGTTTTAATTTGTGTTAAACGTAGTCATTCTGTTGTTGTGTAATATACTTAAAGTCAGCTCTTTTCTAAAAGTATTGTCGTATTAGACCCTTAGTGTTTTCATAAGCGCCATGCTCCCAAGAGTGATAAGGATGAGTAAAATAAAAGTTGAGAACTAAGTGTATTGCAATTTTCTATTCATTTTTGAATAAATAAAGCGTCCTAAGGATTATAATTAACACCTCGTTTTAACGAGAAGTTTAAAGAAAAAGCGTAGAAGTTATATTCGTTTTAACGGTTTTTTAATTAATCATAATTTTTAAGAGTTAAAACCGTAAAAAACGAATATTGAAGTAGTTTGTTCATTTTTAAAACCCCTTGATAAGTAAAGAGGTTAATGATATCCTTTAAGAGTTGTTTGATTTTGTTTTTTATCTCGAAGTTTTAACATAAAGGTAATTGTTTTAAGTGCTAATATTACAGAAATTGTGCATCTTTGTTTTTTAGTTAAATGTTTAATATTACAATTATTTTGTGAGTAGAGAGTAAATTTAAATTTTATCCATCAAGACAAAAAGAAAAAGATTATTTCTTTGTCTTTTTTCTTGAAAAAACTTATATTATTCTCTCTTTAAAAAGTTGCATTAATTACTTGAATTTATAAAGTAAAATCAAAATTTATTATATATATTATCCAGATATTTAGAATTTATTAATTTTGAACACAAAAAAAATAAATAAAAATACAGGAATCCATTTAAGATAAATTCTTTATTATGAAAAGGTTTTTTTTAATAACTTTTTTAATATTTTTTTCACTTGTTAGTTTATATGCAGTGAATATAAGATCAATAGATATTACATATAGTCAAATCTCAAATTTAACTTATAAATTTACTATTACAGTTTATATATTTACTCCAGCTCATGTTGTTGATACTTATGATATTTCGTGGGGTGATGGAACCACAGGCGTTGTTCATAAAGACACAATAATAAATTTACCCAATGATATTAGTCAATGTATTTATAAAGGTGTTCATACATTTAATGCTCCATACACGTATAAAGTATCACTTAAATATTACAGCCGTCCCGGTTCTATATTAAATATACCTAATTCCGTTAGTATTCCTTATTATGTTGAAACAATTGTTGTTATAAATCCTTTTTTAGGCTCTAATAATTCTCCTGTATTATTGAATCCTCCTATTGATAATGCATGCATGAACAATATTTATATTTATAATCCAGGGGTTTATGATGCTGATGGCGATAGTATTTCATATAAACTTATACCTTGCAAGGATGGTGATGGAAATGATATACCTGGTTATACATATCCAGGAGCAAGCAGTTCTTTTTCAATAGATTCTATTTCAGGTGATATAATATGGGATAGTCCGATTCATAAAGGAAGATATGACATTGCTATTTTAATAGAAGAATGGAGAAATGGAGTAAAAATTGGCTCTATAATGAGAGATATGATAATTTATGTTGTGTCCTGTGTTAATAATTCTTTAGCTATTAATTCTATTTCAGATACGTGTGTTGAAGCCGGGACATTAATTAATTTCGATGTAACAGGCACGAGCCAGGATTCAGACACTATAACGCTTACTGCTTATGGAAGTCCACTTATGTTAACAAACAGCCCTGCTCAATTTAACCAACCTGTTTCAGGTGCAGGAAATGTTACTTCAACATATACCTGGCAAACACTTTGCTCACATATTCGAAAAAAACCTTACAGACTTTTTTTCAAAATTGCCAAAGTTGATACTTCAAATTATGTGAAAGAACATCTCAATAACTTTAATAATGGGACAATTGGTTCTGGATGGAGCGCATCAAACCAGATGATGTTTTCAAATCCTTGTCCTCCTTCTGATGATGGGACTATTTATCTTTGGATGGGCAATTATTCTTCTGCACCAAGGTATGTAATATCTCCGGCATTTGACGTTTCTTCAGGTCAATGTGAGCTTTGTTTTGATATGAGGTATTCAGAACACACAGGCATTTCAGGTACATGCTGTGAAGGACCTGACCTGCCTGAGGAAGGTGTTTATATTCAATATTCTATTAATGGAAAAGATGGACCATGGATTGACATTCAATATTGGGACCCAAGCATTCCTACGCCAGGAGGTCATAACCCCGGATTAATAAATTGGAATAATTACAGTGAAATAATACCTGTTTCAGCAAAAACAAAAAGAACAAGATTTAGATGGCTGCAAAAAATAAGTACAGGAAAAGATTTTGACCATTGGGGACTTGATAATATTAGAATTTACAATATTCCTGTGAATATAGTAGATGTTAAAACTGTTGATATTACAGTAATAAGTCCAGCTCCAAAAAACCTGAATGCAATACCTTTTGGTAATACTATTAATTTGTCATGGAACAAAAGTGAGTGCATCAATGCTGTGGGATATGAAATTTACAGAAATAATAAATATTGTGGATTTGTTCCAGGTCCTTGTGAAACTGGCGTGCCTGAATATACATCTTATACTCAAATTGCTAAATTAACAGATATTAATGATACTACATATATTGATGATAATAATGGGAATGGATTTATTCACGGAATGAATTATTGTTATATGGTAGTTGCTTATTTTCCTGATGGAGCTGAGAGTTATGCTTCTTTAGAAGCTTGTGCCAGAATGAAAGATGATGTCCCGATAATTACAAACGTAAGTATTAAAACTACTGATGAAAACAAGGGTTCTTGTTATGTTGCCTGGTCAAAACCTACTGAAATAGACACTATTGTTGCTTCAGGTCCTTATAAATATCTAATCTATCGTTCAAAAGGAACTGCAGGCTCAAATTTGATGTTAATTGATTCTACTGCCAATTTAAATGATACAACTTATGATGATACATCTTTAGACACGAAAAATTTTGCTTACAGTTACAAAATTGATTTATATAATGATGCTGCTGGAAAGAGATTTTTTATTGGGTCAACTCAAATGGCTTCTTCTATGTTTTTGTCAATTGCTCCAACAGATAATGAATTAAAATTAACTTTAAATGAGAATGTGCCATGGAACAACAATCAATACATAATTTATAGAAAACACCCTGATTCCTTATCTTTTGATTCAATTGCTTATTCTGATTCTCCGTCATATAATGATATAGGATTAATAAACCATAAAAATTATTGTTATTATATTAAAAGCATTGGAAATTATTCAGCACCAGGGGTATTAAATCCAATAATTAACTATTCACAAATTAATTGTGCAGTCCCAATTGACAACATACCACCTTGCCCTCCTGAACTCTTTGTATCTGTTGACTGTGATAAAGTTGAAAATCATTTATTATGGTCTAACAATTTTAATGATACTTGCAGCGCTGATATTGCTAAATATTATATTTATTACTCTTCAATTAAACCAGGTAGTTTGATATTAATTGATTCAACAAACAGCATTTTGGATACAACATATATTCATACTGGTATTCCCTCAATTGCAGCTTGTTATGCTGTAACTGCTGTTGATTCGTCAATGAATGAAAGTAAATTTAGTAATATTGTGTGCGTGAGTATTGATAGCTGTTCCCTTTATAAATTACCTAATGTTTTTACTCCTAATGGAGACCAAAAAAATGATTATTTCAGACCCTTTTCTTATACTTCTGTAGAAAAAATTAATCTTAAAATATTTAATCGTTGGGGTAGAATAGTTTTTAAAACATCAGACCCTGACATAAACTGGGATGGTAAAGATCAGAAGAGCAAAAAGGAATGCAGCCCCGGAGTTTATTTTTATGTTTGTGATGTTTATGAATTAAGATTAAACGGACTGAACAAACGAACACTTAAAGGCAGTATTCAATTGCTAAGATAACATTATCAAAAACTTATATTTTTAGAAGTTTCCTTATAGATACTAGTTAG
>CAYNBX010000198.1:0-4016 GCA_964395505.1 uncultured Bacteroidales bacterium
AAGAAAATGGACATTATGGACAAACACTAATAATATTTGCAGTACAAGCAAATTTTTTAGAATAGATAGAAAAAATATGATAAGCTTTTTTTAAAAAAAATAATATACTATATTGTTTATTTAAAAAGTTTGGTTAATTTTGCAAGCTGTTAAAAAAAATCCTCTTTAGCTCAGTTGGTTAGAGCATCTGACTGTTAATCAGAGGGTCCTTGGTTCGAGTCCAAGAAGGGGAGCGAAAGCCACTTTTTTTGTAAAGTGGCTTTTTTAGTAAATCATTAAAAATTAAATAATCTATAAATTTAAATGATTATATTATTATGGATAAAGTATTAGGGATGGGCAATGCATTAGTTGATATAATGATAAAACTTAATAGTGATGCATTATTGAGTAAATTTTCATTACCCAAAGGAGGTATGCAGTTAATAGATAAAAATTTTGTGGATAAGATATTACTAAGCACTTCAAAATTAGAAAGGAAACAATCATCAGGTGGTTCTGCTGCAAATACAATTCATGGTCTTGCAAATCTTGGTATTGAAACAGGTTTTATAGGGAAAATAGGGAATGACGATTTTGGAAAATATTTTAAATCGGATATGCAAATAAATAATATAAAACCAAAATTATTCTATGGTAAGGCTAAAACAGGAATAGGCCTGGGATTAATAAGTAAAGATTCTGAGAGAACCTTTGCTACTTATTTAGGTGCAGCAATAGAACTTTCTGAAGACGATTTAAATTCATCGGTTTTTCAAGGGTATAGATATTTTCACATTGAAGGTTATCTGGTACAAAATCATGATTTGATTGAAAAAGCTGTTACTCTCGCTAAGAAAAACAATCTATTGGTTTCACTTGATCTGGCAAGTTTTAATGTTGTAAAAGATAATCTTGATTTTTTAAAAATGCTTACCAGAAAATATGTAGATATAATTTTTGCTAATGAAGAAGAAGCTAAAGTTTTTACAGGGGAAAATCCCGAAAAAGCTTTAAACATTATTGCTAAAGATTGTAAAATAGCAGTTGTGAAAATTGGTGAGGAAGGCTCATTAATAAAACAGGGAAATAAAATATTTAAAATTAACTCTGTCCATTCAAATTGTATTGATACAACAGGAGCAGGCGATTTATATGCCTCTGGTTTTATTTATGGTTTAAATAAGGGATTGCCAATTGATAAATGTGGGGAAATTGGTTCTCTTCTTGCTGCTAGTATAATTGAAATTATAGGCTCAAAAATGGATGATAGTAGATGGGAAAAAGTAAAGAAAATGATTAATAATGTTTGATTTAAATTCTTATCCAACTTATTTTTATTAGTCAGTTTTTTATACATTTGCCGAACAAAATTCAGAAAATATTTTATAAACAACACAATGAAATAATAACATGAAGGTATATCAAACAAAAGAAATCAGGAATATCGCATTGGTTGGTAGTTCAAAATCCGGGAAGACAACGCTTGCTGAGTCAATGTTATTCCAGGGAGGTATGATTAACAGAAGAGGTTCTGTTGAAGATAAAAATACTGTTTCCGATTATAAGGAGATAGAATTGGAAAAACAAAATTCTATAACATCAACAGTTCTTTATGTTGAATATGGAGGAATAAAAATTAATATAATTGATACTCCGGGTTTTAGTGATTTTATAGGAGACGTTATTTCTGCATTGACAGTAGCAGACACTGCTCTTTTGGTTGTTAATGCCCAAAATGGTATTGAGGTAGGAACTGAGATTTCGTGGAGATATATTAACAAATTTCAAAAACCAGTAATTTTTGCTATTAATCATTTAGATCATGAAAAGGCTAAATTTAATGATACCATCAGACAAATAAAAGAAGAATTTGGTAAAAAAGTTACTCTTGTTCAATATCCTGTTAATACAGGCTCTGGTTTTGAAGCAGTGATTGATTTAATATCAATGAAGATGGTGAAATTTTCTTCTGAAGATGGTAAATCTCAAATTGTAGATATACCTGATTCAGAAAAAGAAAAAGCAGAAAAATTGAGAGCTACTCTTATTGAAGCTGCTGCTGAAGGTTCTGAAGAATTGATGGAGAAATATTTTGACACAGAAACTCTCACTGTCGATGAAATAAAAAAAGGAATAAAATTAGGATTATTAAACAGAGGTATATTCCCTGTTTTATGCCTTTCGGCTAAGGAAAATAAAGGCGTTGCCAATCTGCTTGAGTTTATAAATGATTCTGTTCCTTTGCCAACTGATATGCCTGCAAAAAAGACCAGTGAAGGGAAAGAACTTAGTTGCAAAAGTGATGACTCAACTTCTTTATTTGTTTTTAAAACTTCAGTTGAACCTCATCTTGGCATAGTTTCTTACTTTAAAGTTTATGGTGGTGAGGTTTCTGAAGGTATGGATTTAGTAAATGCTAATAAAGACTCAAAAGAAAGAATAACTCAATTATTTATTATGGCTGGAAAAATCCGGGAGAAAGTTGAAAAAGTTTTTGCTGGAGACATTGCAGCTACAATTAAATTAAAAGATACAAAAACTAATGATACTTTAAATTCTATAAAAAATAATACAGGAATTATTGATCCAATAATTTTCCCTGAACCTATATATTTTACTGCTATTAAAGCTGTAAATTCATCTGACGATGAAAAACTAAGCGCCATATTAAATGAGATGCATGATATTGACCCAACACTGCATATTCAGTTTTTTAGAGAATTAAAACAATTGATTTTAAGCGGACAGGGAGAATTACATATAAATACTGTTAAATGGCATTTTGATAATATTTATAAAATTGATATTAAATTTTTCCCACCGAAAATACCTTACAGAGAAACAATAACAAAACCAGCGAAAGCCTCCTACAGACATAAAAAACAATCAGGAGGTGCAGGTCAATTTGGAGAAGTATATATGTTAATACAACCATATAAAGAAGGTATGGCTGTTCAAAAAGAATTTCCTATAAGAAAAAAGGACGAAGTTAATCTTGAATGGGGAGGGAAATTAATTATGAATAATTGTATAGTCGGTGGAGCAATTGATGCGAGATTTATGCCTGCAATTATGAAGGGATTAATGGAAAAGATGGAAGATGGACCTTTAACGGGCTCTTATGCAAGGGATATTGTGGTTAATATTTATGACGGGAAGATGCATCCTGTTGATTCTAATGAAATCTCTTTTAAACTGGCAGCACGTCATGCCTTTAGTGATGCATTTAAAAATGCTGATCCTAAAATCCTTGAACCTATTTATGATGTTGAAGTTATAGTTCCCGAAGAAATGATGGGAAATGTAATGACAGATTTACAAGGTAGAAGAGCTGTTATTATGGGTATGGATAATGAAGGAAAATATCAGATAATTAAAGCTAAAGTTCCTCTTGCTGAAATGAATAGGTATTCTACTGCTTTAAGCTCCCTAACAAGCGGCAGAGCAACATATACAATGAAATTTGCAGAATATTCTCAAGTTCCAGGCGATATTCAAAAACAATTACTTAAGGATTATCAAGAAAAACAAAAAAAAGAAGAATAATTTTTTTGTGCTTCAAAAAATGTGTATCAAAAAAAATAAGTTAATTTTCTATTTTTTAAAAATCAGTTAACTAATGTATGCGAGCTGTATTTAACTATTTGAAAATAAAAAAAAACACTACTTTTAGTGTATATGAGAAAACCCTTAAAAACATAAGTGTTTGATAAGAAAATTCATAATCTTATTTTACCAAATCCATTAGGTTTATAAACAAATAAATATTTAAAACCAATATCTTTAAGAATATTTATTGCCTCATCAAAATAAGCTGATAACTCAGAAGTGGAATGAGCATCAGAACTTAATGTTATTGGAATGTCAAGCATATAAATTTGTTTTAAAACTTCAATGTTTGGAAACAAGGTATCTGATTGTTTTTTATAAATGCCCCTTGTGTTTACTTCAATTATACTATCTGAATTAACAACAATATTTAATGTTTTAGAAACCAATTTTTTATACCACTCTTCATTTTCCGAAAAATAACG
>CAYNBX010000199.1:0-4013 GCA_964395505.1 uncultured Bacteroidales bacterium
CAAAATTATTTCACAGGGTAAACAATGAAACAATTTATATTTTTGTACTTATGAGAAAAAAAAATATTTATTCTGTACTTATATTAAGACTTCTAATAATACTGGTATTATTTATTATTTCCAGGATTATTTTTTATTTGTTTAACCTTTCTTATTTTTCAGAGGTAACACCAATAGAATTTATTAAGATATTTTTATATGGAATAGTATTTGATATTTCAGCTATTTGCATGATAAATGCACCTTATATCATTTTAAATACTATTCCTTTCAAATTCAGGCTTAACCATATTTATCAAAAAATAATCAACATATTTTTTTATATAATTAATTCTGTTGCACTTGCTGCTAACTTTGTTGATGTTATCTATTTTAGATTCACTTTAAAAAGATTGACAGGTGACATATTTCATTATTTAAACATTGGTAAAAATGATTTTGTTCCTTTAATACCCAGGTTTATGAGAGATTTCTGGTATATGTTTGTTATTGGCTTTATTTTTATTTTTTTGATAGTTTTCCTTTGTAATAAAATAAAACTCAATTATAAAAAAATACATTTATCAAACACTAAATATTACTTATCACGAACATTATTGTTTTTATTATTTATGTTTATTACAATAATAGGAATAAGAGGAGGCTTTCAACTTAAACCAATAAGTATAATTAATGCAGGTTATTACACTAGATCCAAAAATGTTACAATAGTTCTTAATACTCCTTTTACGATTATTAAAACAATTAATAAAAAAGCTTTAAAAGATGTTCATTATTTTACAAACAAAGAAGAATTAGATAAAATTTACACTCCTTATCATAAAGCCAAAAAAGACACTTCTAATGCTTCATTCAAGAAAATAAATGTTGTAGTTATTATTTTAGAAAGTTTTTCAAAGGAACACAGCGGATTATTAAATAAAAATTTTGAACACGGTCATTACAAAGGTTTCACTCCTTTTCTTGATTCTTTGATAGCACAAAGTTTGCTTTTCAATGGTTTTGCTAATGGTAAAAGGTCAATTGAAGGCATACCTGCTGTACTGGCAAGCCTTCCAACACTGATGGACAATTCATACGTCTCTTCAATTTATGCAGGAGATAAGATAAATAGTTTAGCAAGTTTATTAAGAAAAAAAGGATATTCAACAGCTTTTTATCATGGAGGCCATAATGGGACAATGGGTTTTGATTCTTTTGCAAAAATGGCAGGCTTTGAAAAATATTATGGAAAAAATGAATATAATAATGACAAAGATTATGATGGAAAATGGGGCATTTTTGATGAGCCTTTTGAACAATATATAGCTAAAAGCTTAAACAAGACAAGACAGCCTTTTTTTGCATCTTTTTTCACATTATCTTCACATCATCCTTATACTATTCCTGAAAAACATAAAGGGCAATTTCCAAAAGGTAAATTAAAAATACAACAAAGCGTAGCTTATGCTGATTATGCTCTGGGTAGATTTTTTAAAACAGCATCAAAAATGCCCTGGTTTGATAATACATTATTTGTCCTTACTGCGGATCATACATCTGAAGCTTATTTCCCTTATTATCAAACCAGAGTTGGAATGTATGAAATACCTATTTTATTTTACAAACACAATAGTGATTTAAAAGGTATGAGCCATGAAATTTGTCAGCAAATAGATATTATGCCTTCCATTTTAGATTATATGAACTATGGTAAAGATTATATAGCTTTTGGGACAAGCGTTTTTGACTCAACAGCAGCACATTTTTGCATAAACTATCTTCACGAAACTTATCAATTAATTAAAGGTGATTATGAATTGCAATTTGATGGAAACAAATCATTATTTTTGTATAACTATAAAAACGACAGCCTTTTACAAAATAATCTTATTAAATCAAAAGATTCAATTAAAAACGAAATGGAAACTTTTTTAAAAGCAGTTATTCAACAGTATAACACTCATACAATAAAAAACGAGCTGACAGTTAAATAAAATGATATAAAAACATTGATGAATAAAGAAAAGATATTGTTTATTATAAATCCCATATCTGGAGTTAATAAGATTCAAAAAGATAAAATAGAAAAACTTATTGATGAAAATTTAGATAAATATAAATTTGATTATGAGTTTAAATATACAGAAAAACCAAATCATGCAACAGAAATCAGCAAACAAGCTGTTAAAAATGGATTTGAAATTATAGTAGCTATTGGAGGCGATGGCTCCATCAATGAAGTAGCAAAAGGAATTATAGGAACAGAAACTGCCATGGCAATTATACCAAAAGGCTCAGGTAATGGTTTGGCTCATCATCTTAATATACCTTTAAATATTAAGCAAGCGATTAAAGTTATTAATAAAGAAAAAATCGAAAAAATCGATACAGTAAATATAAATGACGACTTATTTGTAAGCATAGCAGGTGTTGGTTTTGATGCCTTAGTTGCTAAAAAATTTGAGGAATATAAAAAACGAGGCTTCAAATCTTATTTTAAAATTATTCTTAAAGAATATTTAAGTTACAAACCTGAACAATATAAACTAATAATTGATGGTAAAGAATTAATAACAAAAGCTTTATTTATTAGTTTTGCAAACTCAAGTCAGTTTGGCTATAATGCATGCATTGCCCCTAATGCTAAAATAAATGATGGCTTGATAGATGTTTGTATCATTAAAAAAATACCAATTGCAAAAGCTTTTATATTATCTAATTTATTGTTTTTAAAAAAAATTGATAAGTCAAAATATGTTAAAATTATTAAAGCTAAACAAGTGAAAATCTTCCGTAATGAAAATAATTTTATTAACCTTGACGGAGAAAAAATTAAACTTTCAAAAGATTTAGATATTAAAATTTCACCTTCGTCGCTTAACCTAATTGTGCCTTAAGCTATAATAGATATTATATTTATTTTATATTCCAAATAACACATTATCTATGGATGAAGAAAATATTAAAGAAAAAATTCAAAAAATATTAAAATATCTGCCTGGCAATTTCAATATTTTAGAAGAACAAATCGATGTTACAGTACAAAAAGAATATCTTGATTTTATAAATACTATTAATTTCAAAAAATATTCTGAAGATGAAATCATAAAAGAAAGCAAAAATTTATTTCTTGAAAATGTAGATAATGATATAAAAAAGAGAAATTTAATTTTATTAGCTCATTTAGGTACTGTAAAATCATACAGGATAATAGAAAAATTTTATAATAATTCTACTGATGAGATAAGAAAATGGTCATTATTAGCACTTCAGGAATGCAGGATGTTTCTTCAAAGTTATTTGACGGATGAAGATCAAGCTTATATCTCCAGCGGCTTAGGTGGCAAAGGGAAAAAACTTAGATATTTCATTGTAATTATTTCTATAAACAATAAGCCATTTACAGAAACACACAAAAAACTTATAAAAGAAGAATTTAAACTTATTTCCAAAGAGTATAATTCGGAAATAGAAGAAATTAGTTTTAATAAAAATTACTCATCTTTAAAAGTCTTAATACCTATGGATGTTGCAGTTGGTGAAGTCATTGAAGGTGGAATAAGTAAGTGTAATGAAATAGGCAGATTTATTTCAGATTCTTATTTTATCACAAATATAAAAATTCCATCAGAACAGGAAATTTTAGAATATATCAAAGATATTGAAAAACAGATAAAATAACAAGATATATTCAAGTCAAGGGAAAGCGAACTATAAATTAAATATAAAATATTAATCGGATTCAATAAATGATTTTCTTTAATGATTAAACCGTTGTATGTTACAATTGTCAAAGAAATAAAATAAAAGAAAACGAAAAAGAATCACAATTTTTTTATCACTTAATCTATTATCCTTTAGTCAATTGCAGAGTTTTTATACAAGTCCTAATCAGATAGATACAAATTATTCAATACAAGATAGTGGTCATTTAATTGTTCGAAATACATAGACTTAAATTAATCCCTAACTTTTCTTTTTTTACGTAATATGAAGATTTATCTTGTCAAGTAATTTTTGAGTTTTGGCTG
>CAYNBX010000200.1:0-4002 GCA_964395505.1 uncultured Bacteroidales bacterium
ATAGCTCAGCTGGATAGAGCAACAGCCTTCTAAGCTGTGGGTCGCAGGTTCGAATCCTGCTTGGATCACTTTGATAATAATTTGAAAAGCGTTTGTAAGGTAATTGTAAACGCTTTTATTATTTTTATTTTACACAGCAATAAAATAAATTTGATTTCTCTTTTTACATCAATTCACTTAGTTCAAGCCATCGGTTTTCTTTTGTTTCTATTAGATTTTTAATTTCACCAAAACGTTCCGATAGCTTTTGCAACTCATCAATTTTATTATTTCCTTTATTGAGTTTTTCTACTATTTGAGCTTTTTCTTTTTCCAGCTCATTTATTTCTTTTTCTAAAATTATGAACTCATGTTTTTCTTTGTATGAAGGTTTATTTTTGATGGGTTTCAATTTTTTTATATGGTTCCTTTTAGGCTTTTCTGTTTTTTCTCTTTGTTTTAATAAATTATTTTCTTTAATCTTTTTTTTATGATATTGAGTATAGTTTCCAGGATAATCTTTTATTTTTCCATTACCTTCAAAAGCAAAAATATGTTCAACTAATTTATCCATAAAACATCTGTCGTGAGAGACAATAATGAGGCAGCCCTGATATTGAATTAAGAAATTTTCAAGTATGTTTAATGTTAAAATGTCAAGGTCATTTGTCGGTTCATCCAAAATCAGAAAATTTGGATTTTTTATTAATGTCATTAGAAGATATAATCTTCGTTTTTCACCTACACTTAAGTTTGAGAAATAATTATACTGAGTAGAATGAGAAAAATTGAAATATGATAAAAACTGTGATGCTGAGATTGTTCCCTTGCCAATATATATTTGCTCAGCAATGTCCTTAACTATATCAATAACACGTTTATCTTCAACGGGTATAAAACCTTGCTGTGAATAGTAGCCAAATTTTATTGTTTGACCTTTAATTATTTTTCCTTTGTCAGGTTTTAATAAACCAGTAATTAAATTTAAAGAAGTTGATTTTCCAATCCCGTTTTTCCCAACAATGCCAATGCGTTCCTTTTTTTTAAATATATAGGTAAAATTGTCAAGAATTTTAAACTCTCCAAAATTTTTAGAAACATTATTCATCTCCAGAATTTTGTTACCTATACGGTTCATCTGGAAGTTTAATTCTACATTTTGTTTGTTTGATTTTTTTAAAGTTTTTTCTTTAAGTTTATAAAAAGCATCAATTTTTGCCTTTGACTTACTTGTACGTGCCTTTGGTTGTCTTCGTATCCATTCTAATTCTTTGCGATAAAGATTTTTAGCTTTTTCTATTCCTTGTTCTTCAACAAATTCTCTCTCAGCTTTTCTTTGAAGAAAGTAAGTATAATTACCTCTATATCTGTATATTTTGCTGTTGTCTAATTCTATTATTTCATCACATACATTGTCTAAAAAATATCTATCATGAGTAACCAGTAACAAAGTTAATTTTTTCTTTGAAAGATAATTTTCAAGCCATTCAATAGTTTCAATATCTAAGTGATTAGTAGGTTCATCAAGCAGGAACAAATCTGCTTCTTCAATTAGAGCTTTTGCTAAAGCCACTTTTTTCTTTTGTCCGCCTGATAAATCTTTATATTGCTGATTTAGATTATTAATTTCAAATTTATGAAGTATTTCTTTAACTCTGTTTTTATAATCCCATGCTTTCAGTAGGTCCATTCTGGAGATTGCTTCTTCTAATTCTTTATCTGCTGAAAGCTTATTTTGTTGTTTTATACTGTTCAAACATTTATTGTAATCACGTATAGCACGTATATATTCATTATCTGAATTAAAAAGTGTTTCAATTACTGTGTTTTTATTATTGGATTCAACATCTTGAGGAAGATATGATAATTTAATATCTTTATGGATAGTAAGCTTTCCTGTATCAGGGAAGTCTTTTCCTGCAAGAATGTTTAGTAAAGTACTTTTACCTTCGCCATTTTTAGCTATCAGAGCTAACTTTTGCCCTTTATCAATTCCAAAGCTTATGTCTTCAAATAATAATTTTTCACCATAAGATTTTGTTAAATGTTCAGCAAGTAAATAATTCACAGTAAAAGAATTATTTTAATATAAAGAATTTATTATCATTTACCAGGGCATTGTTTTATAACGCTTTCCTTAATATTTTTTTTGCCATAAGCTTTGTCAAAAGCCTTAGAAAATTCTTGAGCTAAGCTTTTAGCAGTTTTTTTATATGCTTGTTTGTCATCCCATGTATTAACAGGATTAAGAATTTCAGAAGGCACCTCAGGACAAGTTTTAGGTACATTAAGATGGAACAGGTCATCATAAATATATTCAACATTTTCAAGTTCACCTGATAAAGCAGCATTTACCATAGCACGGGTTAGAGTAAGATCAATACGTTTTCCTATACCGTAAGAACCGCCGCTCCATCCTGTATTTATCAAATATACTTTAGTATTATATTTTATCATTTTCTCTCCAAGCATTTCTGAATATATATCGGGATTTCCAGGCATAAATGGTTGTCCAAAAAATCTGGAGAAAGTAGCTTGTGGTTCAGTAATTCCAGTTTCAGTGCCTGCCAATTTACTTGTGTATCCCATCAAAAACCAGAGCATTGCTTGGTCGGTATTTAATTTTGAAACAGGCGGCAAAACACCATAAGCATCTGCTGTTAAAAACAATATAGTCTTTGGATGACCAGAAACAGATGATTTTTTTATATTTTTCAAATAAGTTAAAGGATATGATGCTCTTGAATTCGGAGTTAGCCTATCATCAAAATAATCAAGTTTGCCATTTGGGTATATCATTGCATTTTCAATAATAGTTCCATGATTCAAATAATTATCCTGGTGCATTACTGCATCGTAAATATCTGGTTCTTTTTTAGGATTGATATTGATCATTTTGGCATAGCAGCCGTTTTCAAAGTTTGCAATACCTTGATCACTCCATCCGTGCTCATCATCGCCCAATAAAGCTCTGTGAGGGTCGGCTGATAAAGTAGTTTTACCAGTGCCAGACAAGCCTAATAATAAAGCTGAATCACCATTTACTCCTTCATTAGCTGAACAATGTAAAGGTAAAACTCCTTCGAAAGGCATATAATAATTCATAGTAGTGAACATTAATTTTTTCACACTTCCCAGATATGCTGAACCTATTATCACGCCTAATCTTCTGTCATAGTCCATAGCAACTATCATATCTGATGTTTTGCCATCAGGCATTTTCCTTAATCTACCTTCATATTTTGATGAATCTAACTTGTTGTAAGGTAATGATAAGAAATAGAAATCTTTGTTATAAAAAACACTTTCATTTATATTTTTAGGAATAGGTCTGAACATATTATCTGTAAATAAAGAAGTAAGAGCATGATCTGTAACAATTTTTACAGGCAATGCGTATTTTGCATCTGCACCAATTACCTTATCTGTAACATAAACTTTTTCTTTATGAGATAAAAATTCTAAAGAATCATGAAATGCCATATCAAAGGTCTGTTCTGTTATTGGAATGTTGTTTGGAGAGTACCAGTCAATATTATTCTCGCTTACAGGTCTTTTGACAATTACTGTATCCTTGGGACTTCTACCTGTTGATTCTTCAGGAGTCCATGTTGCCAAAGCTCCACATTTTGCTATTACTACTTCATGATTTTCAACTGCTTCCTGAATTAATATTTTCCTATCAGGATTATCAAAGACTTTTTTATATGTCTTTAATGCTTTTAATAAATCATCCTTTAAACTTGTTGTCTTTGTTTGCATAATGTCTAATTTAAAATATTTTGATATATCATTTTATTAATAGAAAATTAAAAAGCCAAAATTATAAAATATAAGCCAATTGAATAAACACAGATTAAAATTTATTAATAATAATTCTTAAGGTCACTCAGCAAAAGATAAGATAAAAAGTAAAAGGTGAAAAAGAAGCAAAAAGAGGTTTATACTTTATAAAAAAAAGTCAACCTTATTTAGGCATTGACATACAGATTACTGACCACAGACTACCGTGTACGGACAAAG
>CAYNBX010000201.1:0-3960 GCA_964395505.1 uncultured Bacteroidales bacterium
AAATTCTTTCCGCCTTGATTTTGACAAAAATCTACCTTTTTAGACTCGACTCAAATATATTTACAATAATGTTCGGGATTAACTAATTCTCTGTATTTAATAATTACTTTTTTAAAATCTTCCCAGACGTCTTTTTTTAGATTAACATTTCTTAATAATGCTGAAGGGTGATAAGTAGGCATAACTAAGCGGTTGTTCCATACTATCCACCTGCCTCTTTCTTTTGAGATTTTTATTTTAGAATCAATTAGAGCTTTTATTGCTGTTGCTCCCAAGGTTACAATGATTTCAGGATTTATGATTTCAATTTGTCTTAAAAGATAGGGAAGACACTTAATCTGTTCTTCTATTGTTGGAATTCTGTTTTCAGGGGGTCTGCATTTTACGATATTACTGATAAAAACATGCTCTTTTCTGTTAAAATTACATGCTAATAATATTTTATCCAAAAGTTGTCCTGATTTGCCAACAAAAGCTACACCTGTTCTGTCTTCTTCATATCCTGGTGCTTCTCCAATTAAGAATATTTTAGCTTCTGTGTTGCCTGTACCAAAAACAACATTGTGTCTGATTTTATGTAAAGGGCATTTAGTACAGTTTTCAACTTCTTTTTTTAATTGTTCTAATTCTTTATTCATCATTAATAGTTTTTTATAAAATTGATTATTTTTTGCTTTTCATCAGGATGAAACCAATGTATAGAACTATCTTTTTTAAACCAGGTAAGCTGTCGTTTTGCATATCTGCGTGTATTTGTTTTAATATTTTCTATTGCTTTTTCAAGGCTTAGTTTATCATCTAAATAATCAAATAATTCTTTGTATCCCACAGTGTTTAATGCATTTAGATTTTTATATTTGTAAAGATTTTTTACCTCATTCAATAAACCTTGTTTTATCATCAGGTCAACACGTTTATTAATCATATAAAAAAGCTCTTCACGTTTACGATTCAAGCCGATTTTTACGATGTTGAAATTCCTTTCTTTAGCTTGCTGATTTCTAAGTGAGGTATAAGTTTTTCCAGTTGTTAAGCAAACTTCTAAAGCACGCATTATCCTTTTAGGATTTGCAAGGTCAACAATAGAGTAATATTCAGGATCTAATTTTTTTAATTCATTTTTTAATGGTTCAATACCGGAAGATTTATAAATATTTTTTAGTTTTTCACGTAAAGAATTATCAGGCTCAGGAAGCTCGTCAATGCCATAACATACTGCATTGATATATAATCCGGAACCACCAACCATAATTGCATATTTCTTAAGAGAAAATATTTTTTTTAAACAGTCAAGAGCCTGATTTTCAAATTTAGAAACATTATAATAATCAAAAATAGATAAATTATTGATGAAATGATGTTTTATTGTATTTAGTTCTTTTTGAGTAGGTTTTGAAGTTCCTATATTTATTTCTTTATAAAACTGACGTGAATCTGCTGAAATTATTTCTGTATTGAATTCTTTTGCAAGCTCAATGCTGAGTGCAGTTTTCCCGATAGCTGTTGAACCTACAATAACTATAAGAAGTTTATTTTTATTAGATAAATTCAAATCAAAGATTTTATTTCAAGATTTATTAATTTTAAAATTGTATGGTTCTCTATGTTTTAATCATCATCATTATAATAATCATTATCATAATTTCCATTTAATATATCTTCAAAATCTTTTAGTAAGGCATCTTTATCAATATCAGATGGATCTATAGATGTTTTTTTTCTTAAATTGTTTTTAATTTTTCCTTTACTTAATATACAGCGTGGATATCTGATTTCTTTTTTATAAGTTTCTGTTTTTATAAGCTCAATATGAAATGTTTTAATGTTAAGGAAATCATATTCATATATTATACGCTGATGAGGGTATTCAATAAAATCTTTAATCTTTGATTCTTTCATAATGTCAGTTGGTCTTTTTTCATCAGACATATCAATTAAAGTTATTTCCTTGAATTTGTTCCATTTTTTATCACAAATATAAAATGAAGCTAATTCGTTGCCATTGAGTTTTATTGATTTTTTAAGGATTTTATGAAAGGCTTCAAAATTTTGATTAGCCTTTATCTCAATGATTCTGATAAAATCTTTTTGTTCTTTAGATAAGATTTTAAATTTATAAATTTCCATAGTTAATTTGTAATTTTAATTCAAAGTTAAATAAAAAAATATTTTAGAAAATTAATCTGATGGGGACATTCCGATTTTACTGCCTTCTTTAATCATAAATTGATAGGCTTGTTTATAATCATTTTTTATTTTTCCGTCAAGAATGGCTTCACGAATAGCATTTTTGATAATACCAACCTTTTTGCATGGTTTAATATTAAATGTTTTCATAATAACATCGCCTGATATAGGAGGCTGCCAATTTCTTATTTTGTCTTTTTCTTCAACTTCTTTTAATTTAAGACGAACTATTTTGAAATTATGAAGATATGTTTTAATTTTTTTTATATTTTTAGAAGTAATATCAGCTTCGCAAAGCAACATCAAATCATCAATATCATTACCTGCTTCAAACAAGAGTCTTCTGATGGCTGAGTCAGTTACGTTATTCTCGACTAAAGCCTGAGGACGAAGGTGCAGCGAAACAAGTTTTTGAACATATCTCATTTTTTCATTAAGAGGCAATTTGAAATTCTTAAAAATGTGAGGTACCATTTTTGCTCCTTTAAAGTCATGTGCATGAAAAGTCCATCCTATTTTCGGATCAAATTTCTTTGTTATTGGTTTAGCTATATCATGTAAAATGGCAGCCCACCTTAGCCAAAGATTATCAGATTTTAATGCTATTTTATCTAATACTCCCAATGTATGATAAAAATTATCTTTATATGCTTTACCATCAATGATTTCAATACCTTTTAAAGCAACAAATTGTGGAAAAATAATATCAAGAAGTCCTGATTCATAAAGCAGATTAAAACCAACAGAAGGTTTGGGGCACATAATGATTTTATTTAATTCATCAGTGATACGTTCTTTTGACACAATGTTTATTCTTTCTTTATTTTTTTTAATAGCATTAAAAGAATCTGGCTCAATGGAGAAATTAAGCTGGGCCGCAAACCTTATTGCACGCATCATACGTAAAGGGTCATCAGAGAATGTGATGTTTGGATCTAAAGGCGTTCTTATAATTTTATTTTCAATATCTTTTAAACCATTGAAAGGGTCTATAAGTTCTTCATAATTTTCTTTTTGTAAGCTAATTGCAAGTGCATTGATTGTAAAATCCCTTCTGTTCTGATCATCTTTTAAAGTTCCATTTTCAACAATAGGTTTTCTGGAATCAATTCTGTATGATTCTTTTCTTGCACCGACGAATTCAATTTGCCAGTTCTTCTCTCCTTTATATTGAAGCATTGCAGTTCCAAAATTTTTAAAAACTTTAACTCTGGTTTTTATATTAATTTTTTTTGCAACTTTTTCAGCAAGCTCTATACCACTTCCTAAAACAACGATATCAATATCATTAGAAGGACGTTTCATTATAATATCTCTAACAAAGCCTCCAATAACGAAGGCTGGTACATTCATCTCAGCTGCAGCCTCTGAAATGATTGAAAATATAGGTTGTGTTATATTTTTTTTCAATGATTTTATTGTTTTTCTGCAAAAATATAAAAAACAAATTAATTATAATTCGTCCATAAAGTCTGTAATACTAATGAAATTTTATATTTTCATTTTAATAAACAGATAATTGATACAATATAATTATTAAATCTTAAATTTTTTAAAAAAAATATTATTTAGCCGATTTCATTGATTTGGTAATTTATTTTAAAAATACATTAATTTTGCGAATATGATTCAAACACTGACTTTAGGATATACTCTAATTAGTGTCATTACATAAAGTCAGTGTTTGAATCAGAATGTTCATTTTCAAGGCTTGCAAAGTTAAAAAAAACAGAGTTTACTTTTGTAAATGACTGTTTTAAAGACAAGTTTACC
>CAYNBX010000202.1:0-3918 GCA_964395505.1 uncultured Bacteroidales bacterium
TTTTGCAAAAAAAACCAATAAACCGGGTTATACTTGTCTTAAAAATTATTAATAATGCAGGTTAATATAATTTTTTTATAAATAGTTTTTGAAGGTGATTTTAATTTATAGAAATATATTCCATTATTGTAATTATCATCTTGAATATTAAACTGATAATAACCAGCAGGTAAAAATTTATCAACGATTGTTGTTATTCGTTTGCCTTTATTATTGTATGCGGATAGAGTTATATATTGAAATTTATTATTATTTAAAATTATTTTAGCTGTTGAAGTAAAAGGTACTGAATAATAAGAAAGAGATAAATCATTATGGGTTTTTATATACTTTGTTGGTTTATCAAGTGAAAACAGATAATCAAGATTATAAGAAACAGGAGCGTTTTGATATGCACATTTATTATTTTGATAAAGAGAAAGATTAAGAATTTTTTTTTCAGGTATAACCTGCATAAATTGAATATTAATACCTTTTTGGTGGGAATTGTCTCTCATTATTTTCCAATTTTTGTTGATACTGATATTAGTTCCGTTTTTAAGAGCATTATTAACAGCATTGTATCTCCAGCAATAATGATGATGGTTATTTCTTTTTATTTCATAATTTGCAGTATATAAATTATCTAATGGGGTATTGTCATTATAACTATTATTTCTAAAAGTAAGAAAAGGTTTTTGTGGAGCTAATTCAGCAATTAGAGCTATTAAGCTATCATCAACAGCAGAGGAAGGTGCAAGTACAGAGACAATGTATCCGTCTGCGTAGCCATTTTTATTTGCAGATAAAGCATCACGAATATCATTTGTATTAAAATAACCATCATTATTAAAGTCATTTTTTTCAAGTCCTTTTCTAAGAGCAAACCAGATTGGTTCATACTTCATATTAAAACGTGGATTTTCTTTAAAATCGCAAAGTTGATGCTGAAAAGCAGATATTCCACTTTTATTAGAGCCTGAGAGAACAGACATTTGTCCTGCAAACCCTATTAATAGCCAGGGCTGTTCATCAGCTTCAGAAGGAATATGAATAACCATAACCTGATTATTTGTTATAGGAGGATAAGGTTTCCAGTCAACGAATCTGGAGATAACTGATTCCATATCTAAATCCGTTCCCATTGTTGAAGCACCCCAACTCAAAAGACTTGAACAACCCAACTTTATGTTTTTATTTTTTAATCTTATTAATTTAGATAAATCAAGTAAAGAGTTAGATGCTAATATATCCAAATAGTCAATACCTGCATTGTTTGTCCCTGATGAGTCCATCCCTGCTATAATTGCCTTTGCCTCAATTTTATAAATAGAATCAATTTTAATATCTTTAGCCTGAAGGATAATTGATTTTGCTACTGGTAAACTGGGACCAAATATATGTTTAATATAATTATTATAAATATCAGTAATTTTATCTCCAATAAGATAACCGTAAGCAAAGCCTCTTTCCTGATGAGTGCCCCAGAGTTTTATTATTGTAATATTATTTTTATCTGAGATGATTTTCCCACTAACTTGTTGTGAATATGAAAATTGAGAAAATAATATATAAAAAAGGAGTAAAAAAATAATTTTTTTCATAATATTGATTTTTTATTTCTCATAAAAGTGCATTTTTTTAATATATTGATAAACTTTTTGTGGGAGAATATATTTCATATCTTTATCTTTTTTAATTGACTTCCTGATAAAACTTGAAGATATTTCCATTAAAGGTGCATTAATTATTTTCACTTTTGGATGATTCTTAAATATCCCACCATCGAATTTTGGTCTTGGGTAAACATATAATTCATAATATTTAAGTATTTGTTCATAATTTTTCCATTTATTAAGAGTATTAAGATTATCTGTGCCCATAATCAAAATAAAATCTTTTTTTGGATACTTTCCCTTGAGATAATTAAGAGTGTTTATAGTATATGAAGGTTGGGTGAGTTTAAATTCAATATTCGTTGCTTTAAGATTAGGATTATCTTTTATTGCAAGATTTACTAATGATAAACGATGATGGCCTTCCAGGAGGCTTTGTTTTTGTTTGAGAGGATTATGAGGTGAAACCACAAACCAAACCTCTGAAATATCGGTAAATTCAACCATATAATTAGCAATTAATAAATGCCCAATATGAATAGGATTAAAAGAACCAAAGAATAAACCTGTTTTGTTACTTTTTTCCATGGTTTATTTTTTAATATTTAAAAAATTTGAAACTACTTTTTTTGCTTCCTCAACAGCAGTTTCCAGGTTATCATTAATAATTATTTCATCAAAATTTTCAGCATAAGATAGTTCTAAGTTGGCTTTATCTAACCTTTTTTGCAAGCTGTGCTTTTTTTCTGTTGAACGTTGTCTCAATCGTTCTTCAAGAATTTTAACAGAAGGGGGCATTACAAAAACAGATAGGGCTTTTTCCCTATAGATTTTTTTAATATTCAATCCGCCTATTACATCAACATCAAAAATTACATTATTTCCATTTTCCCATATACGTTTTATTTCTGATTTCAAAGTGCCGTAGAAGCTTCCTTTATAAACCTCTTCCCATTCAATAAATTCATCATTTTTAATTTTCTTTTTAAAATTTTCAATAGAAAGAAAATAGTAATCTTTGCCGTAAATCTCATCATTTCTTTTAGGACGGCTGCAACAAGAGACAGAAAATTCAAGCTTAAAATTTGATTTAAGCAAATGCTTAACGATAGTAGTCTTGCCAGCTCCTGAAGGACCTGAAAAAATTATTAGTTTTCCATTCATTATCAAAGTATGTTTAATATTTGTTCCTTTATTTTTTCTAACTCATCTTTCATTTGAACAACAATTTTTTGAATTTGTGCATCATTAGCTTTAGAACCTAAAGTGTTTATTTCTCTTCCAATTTCCTGACAAATAAAATTTAATTTCTTCCCTTTTGAAGTTGGCTCATTCAGAGTTTCAATAAAATAATCGCAGTGTTTTTTTAAACGAACTTTTTCTTCAGTAATATCAACTTTTTCTAAATAATAAATGATTTCTTGTTCAAAACGGTTTTTGTCGATTTTATCTTTCTCATCAATTAGTTCTGACAAATTTTTCCAGATACTTTTTTTCAAATTTACTATCCTGTCTTTTTCAAAAGTTTCAATTTCAACAAGTAATTTTTCAATAATAGATATTCTTTTAACAAAATCTTTTTCGAGTATCTTACCCTCTTGTAATCTAAATTCATCTACTTGCCTAATAGCCTTTTCAATAGTAGATTTTATTTGAAACCATTCGTTCTCATCAATTTCTTCCTTTTTGGGTTGAATCACTTCAGGCATCTGAATTAAAACAGTAAGAAAATTAGAAAATTCTTCTTCTCCTAATTCAGAACAAAGATCTTTTAGTTCTTTATGGTATTCTTTTGCAAGTGCTTTATTTAATGAATAATTTATTGTGCCGCCTATATTTTCTATAAAAATGCTTAAATCGATTTTTCCTCTTATAAGTTTTTTAGCTAATTGTAAACGTATCTCAAGATATTTTTCTTTATAAATATTTGGTATTTTTGTGTTAATATCAAGAAGTTTACTGTTCAATGTTCTTATCTCAATGGTAATCTTTTTATTTGTAATTTCGCAAATAGACTTACCAAAACCTGTCATAGATTTTATCATAATGTTTTATTTTTTTATAAAGCAAAGATAGTAAGTATAAATGCTTAATCAAAAATTAATTATTATAACCTTATATCCACAAACTAAATCTTATGCAAAGCCGAACTTCACGTCATTATTGGCAATACTTACTTAGAACTTCTCTTTGTAATAAGGGCTGCGTCTGCGATACTCTTCGCTGGGCTGCGTCAATACTGACGCACATTTCAACTTTTCGCTGCGAAGTAATTTAAGGATTTAAGGTATAAACTAAATAGTGTTTGTCCATAATGTCCGAT
>CAYNBX010000203.1:0-3912 GCA_964395505.1 uncultured Bacteroidales bacterium
CCATTCATTATATTCTTCTGTAAATGTTTTCCTTTTGTGATGTTTTGCTTGATTTTTTATATAATTTTTCACCTTTTGTAACTGGGAAGCACTAACCGAATATGCTCCATAGCCCCGCTGCCAAGAAAATTTTGATTTCAATATTTTTTTATCGTTTATCCAATATGATGACCCTCCTTTAATATTTTTCATAAAATCACATAAACAAACATTAGTAGGTAAATCAATTAACCCATGAACATGTTCAGGTTGAATATTCAATTGTTCAAATTCAATATTGAGTTCTTTTGATTTATTCATCAAAAAATTATATAATTGTTTACCTGATTCTTTAAATAAAATTCGTTGACGATTTTTTATTGCCCAAATTATATGAACCCAGATTCGTGAATGTGTATGTTGCATTTTTTGATTTGTATATGTTATTAGGAAGTCCATTTTAGCGGACTAAAAATTTATTTATTTTAATTGAACATCATCCGTCAGCTGATGGATGGTGTTAATCTGATATTTAAAATATTATCCCTTAACTAAATGACATTGCCCGATACCTCGGGGGATGTTCCATCATATAATTGTTTCTTAATTATTACTTAAACCTTTTATCTAATTCATCAGTAGAAATTATTGTTAATGTTGGTTCTCCATCAGGAGAAACATCAGGTATTTTACAAGTAAACAATTCATTAATTAAAGTTTTCATTTCTTCAATCTGTAATTTTTTGCCCGGTTTAATAGCCATATTTCTTGCTGTTGAAAGTGCTAAATTAATTTTTTTATCAGTATTAATAGTTTGATTTTTTTTATAGTTTTCAATAATTTTTTCTAATAATTCTTTAATGTTTTCATCAGGAATATCAGCAGGTGCTCCATTTATCACAAAAGTATTTTGTTTATTTTGTAATTCATTAATAACAAAACCTAAGGTTTGAATTTCTTTTTTTAATCCCCTTATCAATTCTGCATCTGAAGCAGTAAAAGTAATGCTTTGTGGAAAAAGTTGTTGTTGTGAAATACTTTTTTTTGATTTAAAAATATCAATAAAACGTTCGTAAAGAATTCGCTCGTGAGCCTTTTGCTGGTCAATAATTATTAATCCTGACTTAATATTCGTTAAAATATAATGATTTTGTAATTGCAAAATATTGTTATTAGTTTTTTCAAAAATATTTTTTTCAGAAATTTGTTTAATAGGTTGGTCCTCTTGTTGATTGATGATTTTAATATTATTTTCAAGTTCATTAGAGTTTCCCTCTTTATTTTTTTCAAAGAGCTTGTACCAGTTTTTTTTATTAGATATTGTTCTTGAAGATTCTTTGTTTATAAATTTATTTTTTAATTCAATATTAAATGGATTATAATCAGGATTAATATGAACAGAAGGTTGTTTTACTGGTTTATTGTCATAATCAGGGGGTAAGTCAACGCTTTGTTCTATGTTAAAATCAATAGTTGGGGTAATACTATATTTTCCTAATGAATACTTTATTGCTGAGCGTAAAATAGAATAGATGATTGTATTATCCTGAAAATTAACTTCAATTTTAGTAGGGTTTATATTAATATCAATCGTTTTAGGGGCAACATCAAAATAAATAAAATAAGAAGGGAAAGCCTCTTTAGGGATTAGTTCCTGATAAGCATTATTAACTGCATGGTTCAAGTATGGGTGTTTTATAAATCTATTGTTAACAAAGAAATATTGTTCACCGCGGGTTTTTTTTGCGTATTCAGGCTTGCCAATGAATCCCGAGATTTTTATAAAATTTGTTTTTAGTTTAACAGGTATTAAACGTTCATTATAATTATTACCAAATGTTGCGACAATACGTTGTTTTAAGTTTGATTTATTTATTTTAAAAATTATTCTATTATTATTAAACATAGAAAATGAAATATCAGGAGCACCTAATACTATTCTCTGGAATTCTTCAATGATGTGTCTTGTTTCAGCATTGTTTGATTTCAAAAAATTTCTTCTAGCAGGAACATTAAAGAATAAATTTTTCACAGAAACAGAAGTTCCATCAGGACAATTACAAGGGCTTTGATTTTTTATTTTAGAACCTTCAATTTCAATGTAAGTACCTAATTCATCTTCAATTTTTTTTGTTTTCATTTCAACCTGTGCAATTGCAGCTATTGATGCAAGTGCTTCACCACGAAAACCCAATGTATGAATAGCAAATAAATCTTTAGCTTGTTTTATTTTAGAAGTTGCATAACGTTCAAAACTCATCCTCGCATCTATCTCAGACATTCCGCAGCCATTATCAATAACTTGAATTAATGTTTTACCGGCATCTTTTATTATTAATTTAATATCAGTTGCACCTGCATCAATAGAATTTTCCATTAATTCTTTAACAGCAGAAGCCGGTCGCTGTATTACTTCTCCAGCTGCAATTTGATTAGCTACAGAATCCGGTAATAATCTTATGATATCTGACATTTATAAGAAGATATTTATTAATTATTTTAATTTTATTTATTGCATCAATTTTATTACTGAGAAATAAGATTATGTTTTAATTTAACCTGAAAAGTTTACAAGCTATTTATTGATTAAATATTATTTATAAGCACTACACTTTAAGGTTTATTCCTTTAATGATGTTTGGCAAAATACTAAAAATGTTACAAAATTTTTAGTATTTTACTCTATGGTTTTGTTTCGTATCCTCAAACCATAAAAGACTGAGTTAATCATATATGAAAAGAAATCAATGATTACAGTATAAAAAACATAAGATATAATACAAGCAAGAGCAAGATAATATAAATTATCATCATTCTTTGAGATTTGGATCTTATCTTATCTTTTTTTGAACTCTGCCATTTTTCATGAATTTGGTTTCTAAAATATTCAATATCGTCATTAGAATTATTTTGAATTCTTTTTTTTCTTTGTTCCATTTCTTCTTTTTTCTTATCGTAATAACGAGGTTTTAATTCAAATTTTTTTGGCTTAGAAAGATGGAATAATCTTATTTTCATATCTTAAAATTTTTTTACAAAAATACCTATATTTTTTAAAAGTAACTTATATCTTTGGTGTATTAAATTTGTATATTTTGCCTTTATAATAAGATTATATATTGGATGATTGATTGATTGGGAGCATTCTAAAAACTGTGTAAATAAATATTGAGTCCGCTATAAAAGCAAGTATGACCTCATCCCCTAACCCCTTCTCCTAAAAGGAGAAGGGGTTAGGGGATGAGGTGAAAATAAGTTTTATCCTTTTCCAATTCAAATTCGTCCATTAGATTACTGATGGTACTTTAAATATTTTTCGAAATATCAATTTAATAATAAATTTATAAAAAATAAAATTAATAAATTATGGGATTAATTTCTAATAACTCTTTAAAAAAATTAATAGTTGTAGGTGATAGGGTTTTGATAAAACCAAGGAAGTTATCTGATAAAACTATGGGTGGATTATTTTTACCACCAGGTTACAAAGAAAAAGAAGCTATTCAGAGTGGTTATATTATTAAGTGCGGTCCGGGATATCCTATTCCCTTACCTTCAGATAATATAGATGAGCCGTGGAAAAAAGCAGATAATAAAGTCAAATATCTTCCTTTGCAGGCTAAGATTGGCGATCTGGCTATATTTTTGCAAAAAGAAGCTATTGAAATAATTTATAATAATGAAAGATATTTTATTGTGCCTCAACATTCAATATTATTGCTTGAAAGAGAAGAAGATATTCCTTAGTGAGATGGGACTATAAATTTTTTCTCTAATGTTATTTTAATTACTAAAGGGTTTTTTATTGGAATGATTTTATGAATGGATGATTGGATAATTGATTGATTGTAAGCATTCTAAAAACTGCGTAAATAAATATTGAGTCAAGTATAAAAAGCAAGTATGACCTCTACCTAAGCCTCTCCTGTAGGA
>CAYNBX010000204.1:0-3907 GCA_964395505.1 uncultured Bacteroidales bacterium
ATGAAAGTCAATATAATAATTCAACATATTTAAAACATCTTAGCTAATATAACAACCTGAAAGTAAAACTATAGTTCTAATCCCTATAGTTTTAGCAAATAAATTAATAATATTGAAAATCCATAATAATTTATTTCTATTTATTCTAAAAATAATTTTCATTTTTATGTTTTAAATTTGTTTTTTTATTTTTAACAATAATAAATTAATGAATTATAATCAAGCATTAGAATATTTATATAATCAACTACCTATGTTCCAGCGCATAGGCAATCCGGCATATAAAGCAAATATTGATGATACTATCGCTATTGACAATATTATTGGAAACCCCCATAATAATTATAAATCAATTCATATTGCAGGCACTAATGGCAAAGGTTCAGTAGCTCATCTTACAGCATCTATTTTACAAACCAAAGGATTAAAAGTAGGTCTTTATACTTCACCACATCTAAAAGACTTTAGAGAACGCATCAGAATTAATGGCAAAAAAATTCGAAAAAAATATGTATGTTCATTTATTGAAAAATATTCTAATGATTTTAAAATCATCAAACCTTCTTTTTTTGAAATTACTTTTGCAATGGCAGCTAAATATTTTTCTGATGAAAAAATTGATATTGCTGTTATGGAGACAGGTATGGGCGGCAGATTGGATTCTACTAATATCATTAATCCAATTTTATCAGTAATTACAAATATTAGCTATGACCATACAAAATTTCTGGGTAATACACTTAAAAAAATAGCTGCTGAAAAAGCTGGAATCATTAAACCCAACACAGATGTTGTAATAGGTGAAACACAAAATATGTTAAAATCGGTCTTTATACAAAAAGCAAAAAAAGAAAACTCAGCAATTTATTTTGCTGATGAATCTTTTAAAGCTAAAAATGTGAATTATACTATTCAGAAAAACCAAAAATTAACAATGGATATTTATAAAAATAATAAAATTTATCTTAATAAATTAGATTGTGCTCTCTTAGGTTTGTATGAACAAAAAAATATAATCACAGTACTGGGTATGATAGAAAGGTTAAATTCGATTGGATATAAAATAAGCAAAAATCATATAAGAAAAGGCATTAAAGATGTGGTAAAACAAACCAAATTAACTGGCAGATGGCAAATAATATCTAAAAAACCTTTAACAATATGCGACACAGGACATAATGAAGATGGGATTAAAGAAGTAGTAAAACAAATCAAAATCACACCTCATAAAAAATTACATTTTGTTTTTGGAATGGTAAATGATAAAGATATTGACACTATTTTAAGTCTGCTTCCAAGAGATGCTGTATATTATTTTTGCAAAGCAAATATTCCACGAGGCTTAAACCAGAAGATACTTGCAAACAAAGCTAATAAATCAGGGTTAAAAGGGAAAGCTTATTCATCAGTAAAAGAAGCTTTATCAATGGCACAAAAAAAGGCAAATGTTAATGACCTGGTATTTATTGGCGGAAGCAATTTTATTGTTGCTGAAATAATATAATCCTTAAATCCGGAAATAATTTTACAATAAAAACATTTTAAAAATATTAAAGTTTCATACTTTTGTCCAAAATATTAAAGTTATAAACACTAAAAAATTCCCAAAAATATGAACATTACAGAAATGAAAAAAAGTCACAAACTTTTAAAGAAATATTCATACACCTTAGCTCCTATTTATAGGGGATATAATAACAGGACATTGTATATAAATATTTCAGATAATACCATAAAAGAAAAACCTGTTTCACAACTGATGAAAGATAAATTTATCGGGGGTAAAGGTTTTGGTTTAAAATTATTATGGGAAGCCACAAAACCTGATACCAAATGGGATGATCCTGATAATGAAATCGTCATCAATACAGGACCTATTTGTGGAATAACTCAATATTCAGGTACAGGGAAATCTTTACTTGTATCTATCTCTCCAACAACTAATTCTGTTATGGATTGTAATGTTGGTGGTTATTTTGGACCATTTTTAAAATTTTCGGGTTTTGATTCACTTGAATTGCAAGGCAAGGCTGAAAAAGATATTATAATTATTATTGATGGCACAAAAGGAACTGTTAGTATTGAAGAAGCTCCTGAAGAAGCCGTTGATAGTCATATCCTCGCAGAACAACTCACAGAGATGTATGCTAATAATGAAAAGGACAAAAAAAATGTCAGTGTTGTTTCTTCTGGCACAGCTGCTGAACATGCTTTAATAGGTATGATAAATTTTAGTTTCTATGATATAAGAAGAAAGAAAGTTCGTTTAAAACAAGCTGGAAGAGGCGGCCTGGGCACTGTTTTTAGAAATAAAAAAATTAAAGCCCTTGTGGCAAAAGTTCCAGGAGTGACTGCTGACCTAAATAATGTTGCTGATTTAAAAACAATAATAGAAAGAGGGAAAATATTTAATAAAGAAATGAGAGAATTAGATGATTCTCAAAACAAAATGAGAAAAGTAGGAACAGCTCATCTTGTTGAAATTATGAACGATTACGATCTTTTACCTGTAAATAATTATAAATTCGGCAGCTCTCCTTTAGCTGTCAAGGACAATACTTCTGTTTGGTTATCTAAATTCACTCAGGGTGTTAATGATGGATGCTGGTTGGGTTGTAATATGTCCTGTTCTAAAGGTGTTGATAATTATGAATTAAGAACTGGTCCTTATAAAGGTGAAAAAGTGCTTGTGGATGGACCTGAATATGAAAATGCCGGTGGACTGGGTTCAAACTGCGGCATATTCAACCCTGATTATATTATTGAATTAAACTTTTACTGCGATACTTATGGAATAGATACTATTTCGTTTGGAACTTCAATGGCTTTTATTATGGAATGTTATGAAAATGGTATCCTTAATGAGGAAAGAACAGGAGGAATAAAACTGAATTTCGGCAATGCTGATGGTTCTATGGAGGTCTTACACCAGATGTCAAGAGGCGAAGGTTTTGGTCTGATAGCAGGTATGGGCATTCGTAAAATGAAAGAATACTTCGTTAAAAATTATAAAGCTGACCCTCATTTTCTTCAAGATATTGGAATGGAAAACAAAGGACTGGAATATTCTGAATACGTTTGTAAAGAGTCTCTGGCTCAGCAAGGTGGCTTTGCAATGACTAATAAGGGACCTCAACATGACGAAGCCTGGTTGATTTTTATGGATATGGTAAATAATCAAATTCCAACTTTCGAAGATAAAGCTGAAGCTTTGCATTATTATCCTATGTTCAGGACATGGTTTGGTTTAGTGGGCTTATGTAAATTACCATGGAATGATGTCGAACCTGCTAATAATGCAGAAACTGATGATCCAGCTAAAGTCCCGGAACACGTTGATAATTATGTTGCTATTTTTAATGCTGTTACAGGTAAGCATATTGATAAAGAAGAATTGATATTACAGTCAGAGAGAGTATATAATTATCAGAGAATATTTAACTTGAGAAGAGGTTACGGCATAAGAAAATATGATGCTCAGCCTTATCGTGCTTGCGGACCTGTTACTGTTGAAGAATATGAATCAAGAGCTGAAAGATATGACAAACAAATGAAAGAAATTATAGGTATCAATCCTGAAGGAAAATCTACTGAAGAAAAAATCGCTATTACAAGAAAATACAGAGAGGCTCAATACGAAAAACTAGTAGATGCAGTTTATCTTAGAAGAGGATGGAACAACAACGGCGTTCCCCGTATTGAACATCTTAAAAATATTGGTATGGATTTACCTGAACTTATTGAAGTTGTTAAAGATTATCAATAATTTGAATATCTTTTTAAATAAGTTTACCAATAGATAAGCTTGTTTTATTTAAAATCAGACCTGGCAGATTTTTTTAATCATCTGATTTATAAATTAAATAGTGTTTGTCCATAATGTCCGATTTCTTTATTTCGGCAAGCT
>CAYNBX010000205.1:0-3886 GCA_964395505.1 uncultured Bacteroidales bacterium
ACAGCAAAATTAAAATCTATGATTTTATTTAACAGGGTAAATTTTTAACTAATTATTGTCTGTCAATAATGTAATGTTCTAACAATTTAAGATTTAAGATTTTAGAATAATATTTAATTGATTATATATTGATTAGAAATCGGACATTTTGGACAAACACTAATTACACTTTATCAATTCAAGGTATAAAAATTAGTCTCTGGTACTCACGGGCAAAATATAAAATCATTAATATAAAATCATAATTATCTTTGTTCATAGGCTGATTTCATCAAATACTATTTAAAATCCTTTAAAACACCTCTTATTTCAGATAATTTTTTTTCAAGTAATTTCCTGGAATTAGCTTCAGCTATGAGTCTTAAATAAGGTTCAGTATTTGAAGGACGTATATTAAACCACCAATCTTTGAATTCTATTCTATATCCATCAAAATCATAAAAAGCAGTAGGTTTTTCTTTTGAAGTTAGTTGTTCCCTCACAGCTTCCATTGCCTGTAATTTATTTTCAATACAAAAATTTATCTCTCCTGAATTTTCATATTTTACAATGTTTGCAATAACTTGAGAAACTGTTTTTCCTTGTTTTTTCATTTTACTTAATACCCCTAAGATGAGCATACAAGCAAGTAAGCCTGAATCTGAATAATAAAAATCACGAAAATAATAATGACCTGCCAATTCTCCACCATATATTCCATTTATTTCTCTTAATTTAAGAGCTGCAAAAGCACGACCTACTCTCCAGGTATATACAGTGCTGCCAAAACTCTCAATGTATTCAGTTACAGCTTTTGAGGTTCTGATATCTTGCAATACATTACCTTTTTCTTTTTCTAAAAAATGATGAGCAAGAACAGCAATCATAAGGTCAGGGGAAATAAATTTTGCTTTTTCATCTACAAAAGCTACTCTATCAGCATCTCCATCAAAGATAACTCCAATATCACATTTGTTTTTAATAACATTTTTTTTCAAATCTTTTAAATTTTCCTGAATCAAAGGGTTTGCTTCGTGGTTTGGAAATCTGCCGTCAAGTTTATCATAAAGATAAAAAGGTTTATCTTCAAAAAGATCTCTTATGAGAAATGCTGCCATACCATTAGAACAATCAATAGAAATTTTCAGGTTTGAGATATCAGGAATGTATTTTCTTAGAAAAGTGAGATATTCTTCTTTTACTTTATAATCAATGATTTTACCTTTATTTTCTGAAACATCGATTTTTTGTGTTTCTATCATATTTTCAAGCTTTGCAAGACCAGTGTTATACCCAACAGGCAAAGCATTTGTTTTAGAAACTTTTAATCCATTATATTCTTTGGGATTGTGAGAAGCAGTAATCATTACAGATGCGTTAAATTTATGCTTTGCTGTTGACCAATAAACCATTGGCGTTGTAGCAATTCCTATATCGTATACATTTGCTCCACTGTCATTAATGCCTTTTGATAAATATTCAAATATCTCTTCTGATGAAACACGTACATCACGCGCTACAAGAATTTTTCTTGTGTTTAAAAGTTTTGGTAAAAAATAACCTATTTTATAAACATCTTCTTTGTTAAAATCCTGATTATAAATGCCTCTGATATCGTAAGCTTTAAATGCTTTCATATTATATTTGATTATTAAAACTTATTGTTATTTATAAATCTAAATTTTTAAATAGAATTGTATTAATTTATCATTCAAAAATGTGATTTCAATATTATTAAAACTTAAGTTGAGAGTTAAGAGTGAATTTCAATCTGTTAAATTGTTTTGAACTGACTTCATCGAATTTCACAGGATAAAAATTTCACAGTCTAAAATTAACCCCAATTTATCCCAATAAAAATTGTCTTTGTCTTGCATAGAAAAACATTAGATATTTTTTAATCAGGATTAATCATTGAGCAATTCTTTTTAAGAATCGATCAATTTGAGTATAAATTGCAATTTTAGAATTATATATTATAAATTACAAGTTTTGTTCCCTGAAAATAAATTATTTTTTTATTATTAATTTTACATTTTTATTAACAAATAATGAATGCCAAGAGACTTTTTAGCAAATAACAATATTTATCCAAAATTAAAAAAATGAATATATTTAAAAACAGAAATCATAAATTTATTGATAATCAATCAACAACCCTTTTTATATTATTGTTCATTTTAGTTATTTCTGCTTATTCTTTCAAAATCAAATCAAATAATAATAAGCATTATAATTCTGAATATGATTTTAATAAAGATTCTATACAAAATGAAAATAAAATTTATAAAAAGAATATAAAAACAGTACTTTTACATAGAGATGGCTGGGAATTATCACCTGCAATCATTCATCTTAATAAAAGTGAAAAACTAAAATTATCTTTTGACGATCTTGACAGGGATGTTAAATATTATAAATATAAATTAATACATTGCGACGCAGACTGGCAAACTTCTGATATTCTATCTTCTGATTATATTGATGGTTTTACTGAGGATGATATAAACAATTATCAATTTTCATTTAATACAACTCAATCTTATACGCATTATTATTTGATTTTCCCAACTGAAAATTTGAAAATCACTAAGTCCGGAAATTATGTTATTAAAGTATATATAAATGATGATAATCCTGAAAATGTTGCATTCACTTCTAGATTTATGGTTTTAGAGCCAAAAGTTACAGTTAAAGGAAGAGTGAAAAGAGCTTCTAATATTAATGATAGAAATTGCAAGCAAGAAGTAGATTTTAAAATATTTAAACAAAATTATTCGATTTTAAATCCTTACAAAGATTTAGAAGTTATTATTACTCAAAATTATAGATGGGACAATGCGATAAAAGACACAAAACCCATAATGATAAAAGGAGATGAATTGGATTATGATTATAGCGAACAAAACATATTTAATGGAGCTAATGAATTTAGAAATTTTGACATTAAAAGTATGAAATATCAATCAGAAAGAATAAATAAGATTGTTTTTAATAACTCAGGTTATAATGTATATCTATATAAAGATGAGAGTAAAAGATTTAAAAATTATGTTTTTGAAAAAGATATAAATGGTAAAAGATTGATTAAAAAAGAAGATGCTTCAAACAGTGAAACAGAATCTGATTATATTTATGTTCATTTTTTCTTGTCTTATAATGCTCCTATTGTTGACGGCAATATTTATGTATTTGGAGCTCTTACTAACTGGCAATTTACAAAAGATGGACTTATGAAATATAATTATGAAAAACAGGGCTATGAAACATCGCTTTATCTTAAACAAGGTTATTATAATTATGAGTATGTTTTTTTAGAAAATGGAGAAACAAAAGCTAACGCAGCTTTTATTGAGGGGAACCATTATGAAACAGAAAATGATTATTTTGTTTATGTCTATCACAGGGAACAAGGTGAATATTATGATAAACTTATTGCTGTTAAAAAATTAAACTCTCTTCAAAATGACTGATTAATAGACTGTATTTTTATAAATTTTTAACACAGCTCGAAGCTGCATTAATCAATATTGGATATTCACTTTATTATTAATTTTTCCTGTCCCCAAAATATTGCATCATTATATATACATAATACTATTTAAATATGACTTTTGGTTGATTTTAATAAAAATATGTCTATACTTTTACTGCTCCTAATTTAAAACTTTAACATAATATTAATTTACTTATAAATTTAAGACATTAAATAGGACTTACTGAAAAACACATAACGAAATGTTTTATAGAATATCATATCCCTTTTATTTGTAATAAATGTAAGGTTATAATAAAAAGTTTTGTAAAAACACTGGATTTATAAACATAAAGAGGGGTAAAATATCCTTCATGGTTTCAAAAAGTGCCAGGTCCTGTAATCGGTTTAATTGTTTGTTAGTCTGCTGCG
>CAYNBX010000206.1:0-3862 GCA_964395505.1 uncultured Bacteroidales bacterium
TGTATTGAGCTTGCCGAAATAAAGAAATCGGACATTATGTACAAACACTATTTATTGCTTGTGATATTGAAGAAATATCAATATTTAAAATTATTTAAAAAAAACTTAAAAAACTTTTGTATTATTAAAAGTTTTGTATTTTTGCACAAAATTTTAATGTTATGGAAACTAAAGAAAGAATAATTACAGAATCGTTAAAACTCTTTACCCGTTATGGTATTAGAAGCATTACAATGGATGCTATTGCAGAAAATCTAGGAATATCTAAGCGTACAATATATGAATTATTCAAAAATAAGGATGAATTATTAGAAAACTGTATCATTCATTCAATGAAAGAAAAAGAAAGAAATACTGAAATTATAATTAATAATTCAGCAAATGTTATTGATGCTTTTCTTTCTGTCATAAAAGAAAGTGTTAATATTATGAAGGAAATTAATCCAATTTTTTTTCTTGATGCAAAAAAATATCACCCTGAAGTATTTAGATGCAAAGGGAAAGAGCATGAAGAAAAAGAATATAACATAATTATCCAATTAATAAAACAAGGCGAAAAAGAAGGGTATATAAAAAAAGATATTAACGAAGAAATTATCACAAAATTAGTTATGGAACAATTTAAAATTTTAGGTGACGATGAATTATTTCCTCCTGAAAAATATTCTAAATCGGAGATATTCAAAAATATTGCTATTAATTTTATAAGGGGAATAGCTACTGAAAAAGGCTTAAAAATAATTGATAATAACAAATCATAATTTTTTTTATTGAAAAGAACCCTTTTAATATTGATATGGTTTTATGAGTTCAGATATGAAAAAGCAAATAATTAAAGTTTCAAAAACCCGGTTTTTCAAATACAGCGTTAAGAACATATTTGTTGAATATCTGTGCCATTCTTTATTGATTTCAAAAAAACATTTTACGAATACTTTACCAATAAAAATGAGCTAATTGAAGAAATAGCTTAGGACATGCTTAATAAAACAACAGAAAAAGAAAAAATATATTTTACTATGTATAGTATTATTGATAAAATCATTATGATTTATTCTTTTATGTTAAATCAATTTAAGACTTGTAATCCTGCCTTTATTTATGATATAAAAAAATACTATCTGAATACTTTTAAACTATTTGATAATTTTAAAAATAATGAATTAAAAAATTTATTTATTGAACTGATTAAAAAAGGGAAAGAAGATAAATTATTTACATCGGGGATTTATGAAGAAATTATATTTAAAATTCACTTGAAAAAATTTAACACCATAATAGATAAGGAATTGCTTCCCAAAAAGGATTTATTCGAACCTATCTTCAGTAAGATAATGAAATATAGTATTATAAATATCTCCATTATAAAAGGACATAAATTAATAGAAGAAAAATCTAGTAAAATCAAATAATATGAGAATGATGATGAGAAAATCAGTAATTGTTTTGATGGCTTTTTTTGTATCGTTTACATTAAAAGCCCAGAAAATACAGAGAGACACCATAGATTTAAACCTTGATAAAGCTATTAAAATTGCATTAAAGGAAAACCTCAGCTTGAAAATGTCTCAAATTGAGGTTGAAAAAAAGAGGGAAAAAATCAAGGAGCTGCAGGGAAGTTTATATCCCCAGCTTAGCGTAAGCGGACAGTATATCCGTAATGTTAAGAAACCTGTCTTTTTTATGCCTGCTAATATTTTCGGACCTCCTTCTGGAAACAATGAAAATTCGGTAAGAGCTATAAAAATAGGTGCTGATAACAGCTATAATGCAGCTGTAAGATTAAATCTACCCTTATTTGCTCTGGGAATTTATAAATCTATTGACCTTAGTAAGGCAGACCTGGAACTTTATAATGAAAAATATAAAGCAGCAAGAATAGATTTAATTTATAATGTACAGAAAGCATTTTATAATGTACTCCTTACAAAAAAATCATATAATGTAATGCTGGATAATTATCAAAGTGCCAAGGATAATTATAATCACATTAAAAATCTTTATAATCAGGGTATTGTTTCTGAATATGATGTGATTAGGGCAAAAGTACGCGTAGAAAATCTTAAACCAACAGTAGAACAGCTCGAAAATGCTTATGGAACTACAATTAAAGTTTTAAAGATATTTTTGAATATCAATGTAGAGAAACCCGTTATTGTAAATGATAATCTAATCTCAAATAAAAATATTGATTATTCAGTATTTACCTATCAAAAAAATTTATTAAAAAATAATTCAGACCTTAAGCAGCTTGATCTTCAAACGAAGCTAGTAGAAAATCAGATAGAACTTACAAAAACTACTTTAATTCCAAGTCTGGCAGCTTTTGGCAATTATCAATATCAAACACAGGCAGAAGATTATAAATTCAATAATTATAATTGGATAACATCATCAGCAGTGGGGCTACAACTAAATATACCAATTTTTTCAGGTTTATCAAAAAGAAGACAAATAAAACAAGCTGAATTAAGTTTAAATCAAGTAAAGTTACAAAGAAAATTCACACAAAATAGTCTTGAATTACAAGTTCAAAATATACTGGACAATATGAAAGTTGCTGTTGAAAAGATTAAGACAACAAGTGAAAATGTAAAGCTTGCTGAAAAAGGATATGCCATAGCTAAAACAAGATATAATACAGGACAAGGAACACTTTTAGAAATGAATGATGCACAAGTTGCTTTGATGCAAGCAAGATTGGGAAACATTCAGGCAAAATTTGATTATTTAAATGCAAAAATTGAATATAGTAAAACAATTGGAAATCAAAAATATTAATACAATGAAAATGAAAAGAAATTATTTATCAATGACAATAATCCTAAGCTTTGGATTAGTTTTTTCTTCTTGTAACAATATTGCTAAAAAGGCTGATAATAAAGCTGTACATAAGAAAAAAGCAGTAAGCGTTGAGGTTAAAAAAGTGAAAGAAACAACTATAGAACGCACAATCAATTATACAGGAAATATTATGCCTTTTAAAGAAGCTTATTATGCTCCTGCTTCACCTGGTAAAATTGAAAAAATATTTGTCGAAGCAGGTGATTATGTTAAAAAAGGGCAGCTATTAGCGCAAATGGACAAAACTAAATTATTAACTACAAAAGTTCAACTGATTACACTTAAAAAGAATCTTGTTAGATTAGATTCTTTATTGATTATTGGTTCTGTATCGCAACAGCAATATGACCAACTAAAATCACAATATGATGTTATAAAAGAAAATTATAATTTTTTATTAGATAATGTAAATCTTAAAGCACCTTTTAACGGAATTATTGCAGAACGTTATTATAACCAGGGTGAATTATTTAATGCAGCACCAAACACTCCAGTCGGGAAAGCAGCTATTTTTTTAATTCAGCAAATTAAACCAATCAAAATAATTATTAATGTCTCATCACAGTATTTTAGAAATGTTAAAAAAGGACAAATAGCTAAAATAACTTCTGATATCTATCCTGATGAAACATTAAATGGTAAAGTAAATCTAATTTATCCTACTATTGATAATATGACCAAAACTTTTAAAGTTGAAATCATAACTGATAATAAAAATAAAGAATTGCGACCAGGAATGTTTTGTAAAGTAAAAATTAATCTTAAGAAAACTTCTGCTATTTTAATTCCTAATATCACTATTATCAAGCAAATTGGGACAAACGATAAATATGTTTTTATCAATAAAAATAATATAGCTATTAAGAAAAAAGTAAAAATAGGGGTTGTTATTGACGATAAATCCGAAATAGTAAGCGGATTAAATCTTGGTGATGAATTGATTGTAACAGGAGCCGATAAATTAATGGAGCAATCACCTGTTACTATTGTTAAATAATTAGTGTTTGTCCATAATGTC
>CAYNBX010000207.1:0-3861 GCA_964395505.1 uncultured Bacteroidales bacterium
AATGTCCACATTTACCTATACCGCATTTCATGTGACGTTCAAGAGTCATAATAATATTATTATTAATTTAATGTAAGAATTAAAATTTAAAGAGGAGAAAACTTAATTTCACCTCATCCACTAACCCCTTCTCCTTTTAGGAGAAAGGGTTAGTGGATGAGGTCATACTTGCTTTTTATACCGGGCTCAATATTTATTTGCACAATTTTTAGAATGCTTCCAATCACCCAATCAATCATCCATTAAATCAAACATCCAATCAATCATTACATTACAATAAAAAATAAAAATCATGCCTATCTTGATACAATTTCAAGGACTATTAAACTCATCAAATATATATCTCTACATCAATAAAAAAATAGTCTATATACCTATTTATTATACCTATTTATTACCGAGATATTATATTTTATTTTTTTTAATATTGCTTATTTTTACTTTCTAAGTGCATGAATAACTTCCCCTAATGCATCTTTAGCAGCTTCCATTGTTACTTCAGGGAGTGTAGGGTGTGTGTGAATTGTATCTGCAATATCTCTCAATGAAAGATGTTTTTCAATTGCCAGTGCAAGCTCTGCAATCATTATAGATGCCTCTGGTCCTATAATTTGTGCACCGATTACTTCATTTGTATTTTTATCTGCAACGACTTTTACTTCTCCTTCAGTCATATTTATTGAAAGAGCTTTCCCATTTGCAGTGAATGGGAACTCTCCTATAACTGTTTCTATTCCTTTTTGTTTTGCTTCTTCATCAGTTAAGCCAACTGATGCAATCTCAGGGTTAGAGAATATTGCCCAGGGAACTACTCTATAATCCATCTTTATATCTTTACCTGAAATGATTTCAGACACAACGACTCCCTCACGCTGTGCTTTGTGCGCAAGAAGCAATCCGCCAACAACATCGCCAATTGCATATATATTAGACACATTTGTTCTTAGTTTTTCATTTACGATTATTCTGCCCTTTTCAGTTTTTATCCCAATTTTTTCCAGTCCTATATCATCAGAATTAAATTTTCTGCCAATGGATACAAGCACTTTCTCTGTCTGAATGGCTTCCCCATTGCTCAATATTGACACAACATTGCCCTCGCCTTTAATTTCTATTTTTTCAATTTTTACACCAGTTTTAACAATGATACCTTTTTTCTTTAGCAGTCTTTCAACAATGCTTGCAATCTTTTTGTCTTTCAGTGTGGGTACAACCTGGGGCATCATTTCAACAATTGTTACTTTTGTTCCAAACATTGAGAGAAATGTTCCAAACTCAATACCAATTGCTCCTGCACCCACAATGAGTATATCTTTCGGAGGTTTTGTAATGTTTAATGCCTCGTCACTAGTAATGACATTTTTTCTGTCAATTTTAAATGCAGGAATTATCGCAGGTTCGGAGCCAGTTGCAATAATAATATCTTTTGCCTTTATCTGTTCATTATTCACACCATTTGTTATTTCTAATGTGTGTTCATCCAATAATCTGCCTGTACCCTTTTTTACAACAATTTTTCGTGCTTTAAGCAAAAACTCTACACCAGATACAAGTCTTCTTACAACATAAGCTTTCCTTTTTTGAATTGCTATTGTATCATAGGATACATTTTCTATATTTATTCCAAATGTCTTTGACTCTTTAATCTCAGAATACACTTCTGCTGTTTTTAGCAGTGCTTTAGTTGGAATGCATCCTCTATTTAAGCAAGTTCCTCCAATTTCTCTGTGTTCAATAATTGCAACTTTTTTCCCTAATTCAGCTGCTCTTATTGCTGCAACATAACCCGCTGAACCAGAACCAATAATTGCTATGTCAAATTGTTCCATTTTGTTTATATCTATGTTAAATTGTTCCATTTTTATGCTACTTAAAATAAATTTTTATACAAAATGCCTTCCTCTCATAAAGGAAAGGAAGGCTAAATAATAGATTAACTACTTTGCACCGAACTGTTCACAAGCATCAATAAGATATCTCAGGTACGCAACTGCCGGTCCACCACCCATAAGTCCTGCAACTAAACCTGCTTCCATGATTTCTTGTTTTGTAGCACCTTCGGCTATAGCATTTTTAGTATGAAATGCTATGCAAAAAACACAATGAGCTGTTACACCAAGTGCAATTGAAATAAGCTCTTTAGTTTTAGTGCTGAGAGCACCCGGTTTTTCTGCTTGTTTTACAAACTCCATAAGAGCTTTTGCATAACCAGGATTTATTTCTCCTGCTTTCTTCATTAGATCCATAAATTGAGCATAGGAATGATTCATGTCTGCTGCTAATTTTTCCATTTTTTTTCTCCTTTCATTTTTAAAAATATAATTTTTTTTAATTAATTAACAAATCAACAGCAAAAATATAAATTTTATTGTTAATCGATTAACAATAAGAAATTTTTTTTTACTTTTATTGTAATTTATATAAATTCTAAATAATATATTTTTCTATTATCAAATGCCCAGACGTAAACGTCTGGGCTATTGAGTGAAACCTATTAGAGAGATAGAAAGTTTTCTATACAATTTTTTAAATACTATTTACAGGTTCATGTTTTTAAATATCATTTTCAAATTTATTTATAAATAAATAGTCCAGCCATTTATATTAATAGCCCAGCCATTTATGGCTGGGTAAACAGGGATTAGATTTAATTTTATTTTATTTTATTCAGGATTTTTTATATTTGTATAAAATTTTAATTCCAATAAAATTGAAATACAGATATTTTATAAAATTAGCTTTTAACGGAACGCGTTATCATGGCTGGCAGATACAGAAAAACTCAACCACTGTTCAACAAGTTTTGAATAATGCTTTGTCAATAATATTAAATTCAGAAATTAATGTTACTGGTGCAGGCAGGACAGATGCAGGTGTTCATGCAAAAGAATTTTATGCTCATTTTGATACTGATAATAATATATATAATAAAGAAAGATTCAATCTTATTTATAAGTTAAATAATTTCCTTCCTTTTGATATTTCAATTTATGATATTATTCCTGTAAAAAACAAAGCTCATGCTCGCTTTGATGCGATTTCAAGAACATACAAATATTATTTAACTAAGATAAAAAATCCTTTTTATAATGGTTTATCATATTTTGTTTATGGAAATCTTAATATAGACCTGATGAATGAAGGAGCAAAAGTTTTATATGAATACAAAGATTTCTCTTGTTTTTCTAAGTCTCATACACAGGTTAAAACCAATAATTGTAAAATCTATTATGCAAAATGGATTGAAAAAAATAACAAACTTGTCTTTACAATAAAAGCCGATAGATTTTTAAGAAATATGGTTAGAGCAATTGTAGGTACATTACTTGAAATAGGGAAAGAAAAAATTAATATAAATGATTTAAGACAAATCATAAAAAGTAAAAATCGCTCTAATGCAGGTTATTCTGTTCCTGCCAAAGGCTTATTCCTCACTAACATTGAATACCCTGAAGACATTTTTATTCTATAAACATGATATTGTTAATTCAAATTATAAAATTAACTTTTATTTTTTCTGCTTAAAACAATTGGTACTTACACAAACTTAATGGAATAATAAAAACTTGAAGAGAAAAAAACTTATTTTCACCTCATCCCCTAACCCTTTCTCCTAAAAGGAGAAGGGGAATTCCCTCTTCTACAGGAGAGGGTTAGGTAAAGGTAATGCTTGCTTTTTATACCGGACTCAATTTTTATTTACACATTCTCAGAAAGCTTCCCATCAACCAATCATTCAATCACCCAATCATTCATTCATTTCATCATTCAATTACTCCAACATTCCAATAAAAACATCTTAGACATTAAAATAATTGTATAGAACCAAACAATTAAGTTATCTTTTTATTACTCATCTTT
>CAYNBX010000208.1:0-3857 GCA_964395505.1 uncultured Bacteroidales bacterium
TGCGCTACGGGGTAAACTTGTCTTTAAAACAGTCATTTACAAAAGTAAACTCCCTGATTTTAAAGACTTCGCAAGCCTCGAACTCGAACATTCTGAATCAAACAACGACTTTAAAGGCGGATACTAAATAAACCAAATTTTGTTAGTTGTTTGATTTTTATTATTATTGTAAAAAAATTTAATATGCCCTTGAAAAAAATATTAATATTATTCTTTATAATTTTATTTAATTATAATTATTCTTTTTCAAATTCTCAAACAAAAGCAGAGAGTTTCCCAAACGTAAAAGTATCCTCTATAAATAAAATTAAAGATAAAGGAAAAACAGTCACAAGTCTTGATAAAATCAATGTCGAACAGGGGAATATAAAAAAATTGGACAAAGAAGAAATTCAATTAATAGAATTAGAAAAATTCGAAAAAATAAAAACTTTCTTAATTATAATTGTAATTCTAAGTATAGTATCAGGTTTTTTTATTTATTTATCATTAAATACCAGGAATAAAGATAATAAAATACTTAGGGAAAAGAATAAATTATTAGAAGATGCTCTAAATGAAGCAAGCAATAGTAAAGCAAAACTAAAGGCGATATTTGACAATTCTATTGTTGGAATTATTATAGGCGATTGTAATGGGAAATTCACATTTATAAATAAAGCATTGGCAGATATGTTAGGTTACAGCATAAAAGAAATTTATGATTTATGTATGGATGATTTGACATATAAAGATGATATTGAAGTTTCAAATCTTAAAATGAAGCAGTTAATTTCAGGAGAAATCAATGGTTTTAATATTGAGAAACGATATGTCAGGAAAGATGGGAGCATTTTTTGGTGCGAGACGTCAATTTCGCCTATTTTACAAGAAGCTAACAAGAAATTTAATTATACTATTGGAATAATAATTGACATAACAGAAAGAAAACGAGTAGAAGAAAGACTCAAATTTCTCAGTTCTATTACTCAAAAGATCTCTGACTCAATAATTGTAGCAGGTACAGATTTTAAAATTATCTATGCAAATAAAGCAGCTGAGGAATTATTTGGTTATTCACAAGCTGAATTAATAGGTAAATATCCTGATATATTAAATGCAGAACCCCAAGCTGATTTAATAGAAAGAAATATTTGTGAAACAGTAACCTCAGGTAATATTTGGCTGGGCAAACATCTCAATAAAAGAAAAGATGGCAGCACTTTTATTTGTGAGTTTAAAGTTTCTCCTTTGTTTGATGATTATGGAGAAATTACAAATTATATTGCTACCCATCGTGATGTTACACAACATATAAAAATAGAAAATGCATTAAAAGAAAGTGAAGAAAAATATAGGACTGTTGTTGAGCAAAGCCAGGATTATATTTACATATATTGGGGAGATAGAATTCTATTTGCAAACCAAAAAATAATTAAGGACTCAGGTTATACAGAAGAGGAAATATATCAAATGAATGTATGGGATATTTTTCATCCTGAAGATAGAGAACGAATTAAAGAACTAAGTAGAAAAAGACAACTTTTAGAAAATGTAACAAACAATTACAAGGCTCATGTTTTAAATAAAAAAGGAGAAATGAAGTATCTTAATTTTAATGTTAGTGTTATTAATTATAAGGGGCAAAAAGCTATAGTGGGAACTGCTAAAGAAATTACTGAACTTGGATAAAAAAACTAATGTAATAAAAAAATGATATTAGTCTAAAATAAAAAATAAAATAAAAAATATAATGAAAAAAACAATAATCTTAATATTTTTATTAATAAGTACATTCTCACAGGCAGAAAATAAAACTGGACTAAATGACCAGATGTCTAAAATTAACAGCCTTGAAAAACAACTCAATGCAATTAAAGGGAAAGAAAAAATTAATACATTGATTAAAATATCAAAATTATATCGTAATATCTCTCTTGATAAAAGCTTAGATTATGCTAATAATGCTGTAAAATTTGCAAAGAATTTAAAAGATAAAAACCTTGAGGCGCTTTGTTTCAAAACTATTGGCGTAACATATTACTTTATGAACGATTATAATTTAACTTTAGAAAATTATAAAAAAGCAATAAGGCTTTACAGACAAACAAAAAACAAACAAGGTGTTGCTAATTGCTTGCATAATATTGGACTTGTATATGATGACTGGTCTGATTATGAAACTGCTATTGAATATTACAATAAATCTCTTGCAATTGAAAAAGAATTAAATAATAAGGAAGGTAGTGCTGCTAGCTTAAATACTATTGGAACTGTATATCATTCTTTGGGTAAGTATGATAAAGCATTAGAACACTATCAGCAGTCATTAAAAATATATGAGGATTTAAATGACGTAAAAGGTTCAGCCCAATTATATAATAATATTGGTGTACTTTACAAAATTATAGGAAATTATAAAAAAGCATTAGATTGCTATAATAAAGCTTTATTAAAATATAAAACCATTGATTATAAAATTGGCATATCTAAAATACTAAATAATATTGGAGCAATTTACAATTCTGACTTAAAAAATTATGACAAAGCCTTGCAATATTATAAAGAATCTTTAAAAATAAAACAAGAGTTTGGAAATAAAAAAGGTATAGCAATTTCTTTAAATAATATAGGCATTGTTTATGGAAGTTATAAAAAATATCCAAAAGCCCTTGATTACTTGAATAGAGCTTTAAAAATAATGCAAGAATTGAATAATAAAAAAGGTATTGTCCTGACAGAATATAACATCGGAGATATTTATTATTCTTCAGCTAATTATAAAAAAGCAATTAATTATTATAATTCAAGTTTGGATTTAGCGAGAAAAGTTAATCTCAAGGATTATATGTCAAATATTTACAATTCTCTTTCAGCACTTTATGTTTCTATTGGGAATCATAAAAAAGCACTCAAATATTATAAACAATATACAGCTGTAAAAGATTCTATTTTTAATGAAGAAAGCCAGAATAAAATAGCAGAATTAGAAACTAAATACGAAATGGAGAAAAAGCAGCAAAGAGTTGAATTTTTAACTAAAAAAAATGAATTTCAAAAAATTCAAATTAAAAGAGACAAATATTTAACTTATGGACTTATAAGCATTATTGTATTGTTGATTATTATTGCATTTATGTTTGTTTTGCAAAATAAATTAAAAACTAAACAAAAAACTCTTAATCTGGAACAAAAATTATTGAGGACGCAGATGAACCCTCACTTTATTTTTAATTCTTTAATTGCTATTCAAAGTTTTATGTATAAAAATAAAGCAGTTGAAGCTGGTAAATATCTTTCATTCTTTGCTAAATTAACAAGGCTTATACTTAACAATTCCAGGGAAGAATACATTAGCATTGTTAAAGAAATACAAACATTAAAATATTATTTGGAATTACAAGCATTACGCTTTAATAATAAATTTGAATTCAATATTGAAGTAGATCCGAAAATTGATGCTGCAAATATGATGATACCTCCAATGTTAGCTCAACCTTTTATAGAAAATTCTATTGAACATGGAATTAAAGATTTAGATACTAAAGGTGAGGTAAATATAAGATTAAATTTATTAAATAACTTTATAGTATTTGAGATACAAGATAATGGAATAGGAATTGAAAAATCGAAAAAATTAAAAATTTCAGAAAAGGCAACTTACCAATCCTTAGCTATTTCAATAACGAAAGAACGTTTATCGTTTTTAAATAAAAAAACACATCGAAAAATCGAATTAAAAATAAATGAGTTAAAAGATAAATTGGGTATTATAACCGGCACTAAAGTGGTCTTTAATATTCCATACAAATATGTTTAAGAATTTTAATAATTGAATAATTTTATTAATATTTTACTTTATCAAAAATTTATTAATA
>CAYNBX010000209.1:0-3851 GCA_964395505.1 uncultured Bacteroidales bacterium
GATTACAAAGGTAATAATTAATTTGTTTTGGGACTAACAAATCTCAAAAAAAGAAGTATTAAGCATTGATAAATTTTAAATTATAAAACAGATATAAATGTATAAACAATGATTTTTTTACACTTAATTTTTTTGTGTTTTTTGTTAAGAAATATAATTTTATAAATAAATTAAAAGACTTTTTTACAATCATTTAGCTGCTCTTACTGTTGTTTTTTCATTTATCCAACATCCAACAGTATAAGGTTCGCCTTCTTTTAGATCATAAAAGAAAATTGTTTCCATAGAAGGGAAAGCAGCAGAATATATTTTTATTCTCTTGTTTGCAATTTCCAAAACAGAAGGGTCAACTTTTTTAGCTTTATTATATTTATCAACTGCGGCCCAGTAAGCAACTTTTTTAGTTAAATCATTATCGCCGCAATTTTTAGAACTTGCTGCATACATATCGCCAATTACAATATAGAAATTACCATCATCAGGCTTTAGTTTAAGTCCTTTATATGCAAAGGAACGTCCTTTTTGATATTGTTTAAGATTAAGGTAAATATTTGCTAATAAATAATAAGCTTCTGCTTTTTTATCATTATCTTTCAACAAACCTAATGATTGAATTAAATATTCAGCAGCTTTTGGGTAATTTCCTTTTTTGATCAGCATTTTACCCATTAAGTAAGATGTCTCAGATGTGGGTTCTAATTTATTAAGTTTTTCTGTTGTCTTGAAAAACAAATCAGTTTTTGTACATCCTTTTCCATTTAATTTTTTTGTTATCTTCTTTAAAAGATTAATATCATCCGGATTCTCTTTAAATTTTTTACTATATATAGCAACCAAATCTTCACAGCTTGCGAAGGGAGAAAAATCATTTTCAACTGCACCTTGTATGTTTTTATAAGGTGTTGGCCTTTTTGAATATTTGATATTATAGCTAATAATATCGCTTATTTTGTCATAATTGTCAACTATAAGAGATTTATCTGCATTACCTTGTTTTACATATTTAATTGTTGCTCTTAAAAAATAAACTAAAACTGCTGCCTTCGATTTATTTCCTTGTAATTCAACAGATTTTTTTAAAGTATTATAAGCATCGATACTTTCTTTTGGTCTCAACTGATATAAATCAACACCTTTTCTTCCCAATACATATCCTTTCCTATCAAAATATAATATCCTTTGGTCGTAAACCATCATCAAGGTATCAATAAGTTTTTCCCTCTTTGCTTCGTCTTGTTCGTTATTTATCAAATATTTAACAATTCTAACGCCATCAATATATGTATTTTGAGTTCCTTTAGGACAATTGAAAAATACCCATCTCCACGGTCCTATCACATCATTAATTGACTTACTCTTGTAATTACTGTTTTTCCATTGTTTATAAAATTCTCTGTAAAGAGAAATGTTTGTTATAGATTTGATGCTATCCTTTCCATATTTTGGCATATTTTTAATATCAGTAATTATTGAATCTTGTTGATTTTGAACTCGAATAAAAGTTCTGTTTGTGTTTCTATGCCCTGCAAAAGCAAAAGAACCTAAAATTACTATAAATGAAACTGACAATAAATACTTTTTCATTTTTTTATATTTTTTGATATTAACATTAATTTTTAATCAAATTTTCTTTTAATAAACCATCTTTCATATATTGCAATACCTAAAGTAAACTTAATATAATTTTCTTTTATCAAATTATGCTCTGTTGTGCCTCTTTGTCCAACTTCAGCAGCAATATTAATAGTTGAATTAGTTCTTTTTATTGGGAAACCTAAGCCAAAACTTATACCAAACTCATTAAGTTGATTATTTCTTAATTCAAGGTATGTTTTAGAATACCTAAATCCAAATCTGTAATTTATCTTTTCCCAATAATTATTAAGACTTCGGCTATTAGGTATTATCTGAACACCTGATGATAACTGCATGCTGTTGTTTAAAGAATCTTTTTCTCCAAATGAAGAATATTTTTCCCAATTTTGCCATTGATAGTCAACACCTATCATGAATTTATCAGACTTTTTTAACACCATACCGATACCAATATTTTTTGGTAAAATTATATCTCCTATTACATCAGGGCTGTTTTCTACTGTATCTTTAATAATATCAACGCCACTAATGTTTGGTAAAAATGTTTCAGCAATAATATTATCTTTTGCTCTAATTTTTGTTGAATTGCTAAATATTACACCACTTCCCAATTCAAGATTTTTTTTTAATTTTACATAATATTGTATTCCATAATTAATATAAAAATCATTAACTTTAGTAAAATTTTTAACACGCAAATTTAAAAAATAAACAGAATCAGGGAAAGATATATATCTTGTTTTATCAATTGTCCCAAATAAATAAGAAGCATTAAAGCCAACAGAAAGATTTCTATTTATTTTAATAGCATTCCCCCAATAGAACTTATTAACTCCACCTGAGCCTTTATACAAATATTCAACTTTCCCTATATCTTCTAAATTTTCGATGTCTTTAATGTTATATCCCACCTGACTAAAAGGTAACAGACCTATGCTGCTTCTCCACCATTTTGTAATAGGACAACCAAATTTTAAGTTACTTAATGTAGTATAATTTCCATTTTCAGTTAAATTATTGGTTCCAAGCTGCACAATGTTGCTGTATGCTCCACTTTCGAAAACAAAGGAGAGTGAATCAAAAGCACTATATGAAGCAGGATTTGAAGTATTAATAAAATACGGACTTTTTAAAGCAATGCTTATTCCTCCCATTGACATATTTAACGGGCTATTATTATTCTGCAAATCTCCAATTCCATACCTTGAGTAAGGAGAACTTATACTTATTTGTGCTCTTAAAACATCAGAATTAATTATAAAAACAAACAGTAAGATATAAAGTATAAATTTATTATTTTTCAACATTAAAACGTAAAATTATATTTAAACCAAACAAAACAATATTTGAAAATGCAAAGATGTTACTTTTTAGTCTTTTATCAAAATAAATACTATCACCGCCACTTAAAATTATTTTTAACGATGGATATTTTTCTTTATAAAGTTTAATAATACCTTCTATTTCAGCAACAGCACCATTCATCACTCCTGATAAAATTGATTGCTGAGTATTTTTACCAACTAAAGTTATAAATTTTTTTTTATTTAATAACGGAAGTTTGTTAGTAAAATTATGTAAAGCTTTAAATCTTGATGTTAGACCTGGAGATATTCCACCTCCTAAATATTCTTTTTTAAAATTAATGAAATCATAAGTAATACAAGTTCCTACATCAATAACAAGCACGTTTTTATCAGGAAAAATATTAGTTGCAGCAACAGCAGCTGCTAATCTATCATTACCCAGTGTTTTAGGTGTTTTATACTTATTTATAATCGGAATAGGTGTGCTTTCATTTAGTTCAATAAATTTAAATTTGCTTTGCAAATATTGTTTGTAATTAACAGGATAATCAATAACAGAAGAAATAATAGCAGAATCAATATTTTTATTTGCTTCAACAAGCATAGTTAATTGTTTTAAACTAAGATGTTTGAAGTTTTTTAACTTAATAAGTTTATTATTTTGGAAAAAAGCAATTTTTTTTAAAGTATTACCAAAATCTATGATTAATTTCATGTGTTTATATTTTTTTGTATATAACTCATTATTAAATATTTATCTTAAAAAATATTAGTAATGTTTGAAATTAGATATTAGATATTTGAAATTATGCTGCTAAAAGTAAGTTTTTCCCCAATTTCTAATTTCTAATTTCCAATTTCATTATATAATCATCCCCTTGTTTACCCTGTAATTTACCCTGTAGTTAAACGTATCAGGGTGAAATGTACAGGGCCTGCCCTGTAATG
>CAYNBX010000210.1:0-3840 GCA_964395505.1 uncultured Bacteroidales bacterium
TCACAATAATGTCATTAGGTTCGGCTTTGCATAAGATTTAGTTTGCATATATAAGATAATACTTAGGTATGACTTTATAATCAATGCCTCAATTTAAAATTTTATATAAAAATCATCAAAATATTTGATAGATTTTTAAACATATTTAAAAAATATTTTGCAATTTTGTAAAAAAAATAATAATTTAAAACATAGTGTTATGAAGAAACATATTTTTAATCCCGGTCCCTGTAAATTATCAAAGCCTGCAATTGAGAATACAGCAAAGGCAATTTTAGAACTTGATAACACAGGTCTTTCAATAATGGAAATTTCTCATAGAAGCAAAGAATTCAAAGATATTATTGAGGAAACAGTATCTTTATTTAAAGAACTATTAGATATTCCTCAGGGCTATTCTGTATTATTTTTGGGAGGTGGAGCTAGCACTCAATTTTATATGATACCTTATAACCTGATGAATAAAAAATCTGCATATTTGAATACAGGAGCATGGGCAGCAAAAGCCATAAAAGAGGCAAAATTATTTGGCGAAGTTGATGTTGTTGCTGATTCTGAAGATAAAAATTTTTCTTATATACCTAAAAATTATGAAGTTCCTGATGATGCAGATTATTTTCATATTACAACTAACAACACTATAAGAGGTACTGAAATATTAGAGGACTTTGACAGCAAAATACCTTTAATTGCTGATATGTCATCAGATATTATGAGCCGTACTGTTGATATTTCAAAATATGCTTTGATATATGGTGGTTGTCAAAAAAATTTAGGTCCGGCTGGTGTTACCTTTGTTATCATTAAAGATGATATTGTAGGTAAAGCTTACCGTGATATACCTACTATGATTAACTATGAAACACATATTAAAAAAGGTTCTATGTTTAACACTCCTCCTTGTACAGCCATTTTTACTGTTAGAGAAACTTTAAAATGGGTAAAAAGCTTAGGTGGTATTAAAGAAATGGAAAAAAGAGCCATTGAAAAATCAAACATTATATATAAAGCAATAGATGAAAGTAAAATGTTTGTTGGCACTGCTGCTAAAGAAGATCGCTCAAGGATGAATATTTGTTTTGTGATGAAAGACGAATATAAAGATAAAGAAGCTGATTTTCTTAAATTTGCAACCGAGAGAAATATCGTTGGAATAAAAGGTCATCGTTCTGTTGGAGGCTTTAGAGCCTCTAATTACAATGCATGCGAAATGGAAGATGTTCAAGCCTTAGTTAGTGCTATGAAAGATTTTGAAGAAGAATATGCATAAACAACTAAAATTATTAATTCTTTTTTTTGATAAAAGAAATTAAATATTTACAATTTATTTAGAAAAACATTTAAAATAATAGAAAAATGACAAAAGTATTAGTTGCAACAGTTAAACCTTTTGCTCCCAAAGCAATAGAGGAAATAAAAAAAATAGTTAAAGATGCTAACTATGAATTTATGCTACTTGAAAAATATGCTGACAAAACAAAATTCATTAATGCTGTTAAAGATGTTGATGCACTTATAATAAGGAGTGATAAAGCTACAAGAGAGGTTATTAATGCAGCTAAAAATCTTAAAATCATAGTACGCGCAGGTGCAGGATATGATAATATAGACCTTGAAGCTGCTTCTGAAAAAGGAATAGTGGTTATGAACACTCCTGGACAAAACTCAAATGCAGTAGCAGAATTAGTTCTTGGAATGATGGTATATATGGCAAGGAATCAATATAATGGCAAGCCAGGAACAGAACTTAAAGGAAAGAAACTTGGTTTACAAGCTTATGGTAATGTCGGGAAAAATGTAGCACGCATAGCAAAAGGATTTGGTATGGAAGTTTGTGCCTTTGACCCTTTTATTCCAAAACATCTAATAGAAGAAGATTGTGTTAGGTGTTTACAAACTATTGAAGAGCTGTACAGCACTTGCAACTATGTTTCACTTCATATACCTGCAAATGAAAAGACAATAAATTCAATTGATTATAAATTATTATCATTGATGCCAAAACCTGCTGTTCTGGTTAATGCAGCAAGAAAGGAAATTATCAACGAAAAAGATTTATTAAAGGTATTTGAAGAAAGACAGGACTTTGAATATATTTCAGATGTAGCTCCTGATTGTAAAGATGAAATAACTGAAAAATATAAAGGAAGATATTTTTTCACACCTAAAAAAATGGGGGCTCAAACTGCTGAAGCAAACATTAACGCAGGTAAAGCCGCTGCTATTCAAATAATGAATTATTTGGAAAAAGGAGATAGAACTTTTCAGGTAAACAAATAAAAATTTAATAAACTATTTAACGATCTTAAATTATGCCTATAATAAAGCCTTTTAAAGGAATTCGTCCTGTAAAAGATAAAGCAAGTTTAGTCGCTTCTCATCCTTATGATGTTTTAAATAAAAAAGAAGCAAGAATAGAAGCAGGAGATAACAAATATTCATATTTGCATGTAGTAAAACCAGAAATTGATTTGCCTGATGATATTGATGAATATTCTCCACAAGTTTACCAAAAAGGTAAAGAAAATTTCTATAAACTGTTAGATGAAAAAGTACTTTTTCAGGATCCTAAAGAATATCTTTATATTTATGCACAAACCATGAATAACAAAACACAATATGGTATTGTTGGCTGTGCTGCTGTTGAAGATTATATGAATGGAATAATTAAAAAACATGAATTAACACGTAAAGATAAAGAACAGGACAGGATGAATCACATAAGGGTAAGTAATATGAATTATGACCCTGTTTTTTTTACTTATCGAGCAAATAAACAGATTGACGAGATAGTTGCTGAAGTTGTTAAAGACCCCCCTGAATATGACTTTATATCAGAAGAAGGCTTTGGACATCATTTCTGGGTGATAAAAGAACAAAATAAAATTGATAGAATTGTTAAGTTATATTCAAAAATCCCTTATGCTTATGTAGCTGATGGTCATCATAGAACTGCTGCTGCTGCTTTAGTAGGTAATGAAAAAAAGAAAAATAACCCTAATCATAAAGGTGATGAAGAATATAATTATTTCCTCGCTGTTCATTTTCCTGATAATCAATTAACAATTATTGATTATAATCGTGTTGTTAAAGATTTAAATGGCTATTCAAACAGAGAATTTATTGAGAAACTTTCAGAAAACTTTGATATTAAAGAAAAGGGGACTGAAATATATAAACCCGATGCTCTTCATAATTTTAGTATGTATTTAGAAGGAAAATGGTTTTCAATGACTGCTAAGAAAGGAACTTTTGATGACAATGACCCGATAGGAGTTCTGGACGTTACCATTTTATCAAATTTAGTACTTGATAAGTTGTTAAACATTAAAGACCTGAGAACAGATAAAAGAATTGATTTTGTTGGAGGAATAAGAGGGCTTGGCGAATTAAAAAGAAGAGTAGATACGAGAGAGATGAAAGTTGCTTTTGCATTACATCCTGTAACTATGCAGCAATTGATGAATATTGCTGACACAAATAATATTATGCCTCCAAAAACTACCTGGTTTGAACCTAAACTAAGAAGTGGATTAATAATACATTCTCTTGAGTAAAATATTTTAAATAATTATAATACGATTAAATTTATTTATTAATTTTTAAAGTGTTTATATTAATCTTCAATTCTTTTTTATATTGGATTGGGTTAGTTTTAGTCAAAAGGAAACATTTTTTTATTCAAACAATAATGAAAATAAATTTGTAAATTTGGTACTTACACAAATTTAATGGAAGAATTAGAATTGAAAGTTGATAAAACTTAGTAGAGAAAAAAATAATAAAATTTTATTTACACATTCTCAGAAAGCTTCCAATCATCCAATCATCCAATCATTC
>CAYNBX010000211.1:0-3819 GCA_964395505.1 uncultured Bacteroidales bacterium
AAAAAATATTTTTCTATAAACGATTAAATGAAAATCAAAATCCTTACACCTTGGCGGAGGCTTATAATAAATTTTTTGAAAAGGCTAATGCTTCAAAAGACGATAAACAAGTTATTATTAAAAACTTACTTTCTGCTATTGATGTAAGATTATTTGGAGCAACCTTTGCCCCAAAAGGAAAAGGTATAAAGGATAAAAACATTTCTATTCATGGCCCTGTTCAAATAAATCATGGAGTAAATATTTGGGCGGAAGGGAATATTTATTCTGAACAAATAATGTCTCCTTTTAGAAATCCTGGAGAAAAGAAAAAACAAGCAGAAGAAGAGAATTCTGAAAAATCTGGCGCAACTCTTGGACGTCAATCAAAACTTGAAGAAGGACACTATGTACATCATTTCTCAATAAACCCTAAAAATATAAAAGAAACAGTAAATATGGGAGCTGAGGGAACTCATACATTGTCAGATAAGGATGTAAATTTACTCAAAGAGGGTCTAAAAAAAGGTGCCACATATTATGATTCTGCAGCGAAAGCAGGAACAGAAAATGAAATGCTTTTTTATGTAGAATTAAAAGAAAATTCTAAAGTAGTATTACCTAATTTTACAGGAATGGTAAAAATATTAGATTCTCAAGAAAGTGGTAAACGCACTTTTGACTTATCCTTAATAAAAGAAGAGTTAAACAAATACAAAGACGAAATTTCAAATTGCGAAGTATATTACAATAAAAATATAACAGCTGTTGAAAATTTGCCTAACGAATGTAAAGAGTTTGATTTGTAAAAAGATGAATAGTTATAGGTAGGGTATAGATTATTGTCTATATCCTTACCTGTTTTTTAAGGAGGTTATATGGAAAAGCTTATATCGTTTATTATTAGGGCGGAAAAAGGATTTTTCAAAAAACCTGATATTAATGATACCAGGAATGCAATCTATCTTACTTTTAATATACTTCATAAGCCTGCGGCGTTAGGAATTTTAGGTGCAATTATTGGACTTTCTGGATATAAGAAAAATGAAGAATTACCTGAATATTATATTAAACTTCAAAATATACCTATAGGCATAAAACCTATTGGAGGCGAAAAAGGAGTTTTTCAGAAGACAATTATTACTTATAACAATACAACAGGATTTGCAAGCGAAGAAGCAGGGGGAAATTTAATGATATCTGAGCAGACATTATTAAACCCTGCATATAAAATTTATTTGTTATTAGATTTAGAAGATGATAATCAATCAAAACTTTATGAAAATATTAAAAACCAGAAAGCTGAATTTTTGCCATATATGGGTAAGAATGATTATTCTTTATGGTGGGATAAAAATAAGGTGGAAGAGCATGCTTTTGAGCATATTGAGAAGAATAAAGAACCTTTTAAGCTTTCTACTATATTTATCAAAAAATATACTACTGTGAAAGAAGCCAAAGATGAAGATAAAAAGTTTGATTTATTGGATTTTTCAACTTTAAATGATAATCAATTTATTAGCTTTGAAAGGTTACCTATAGGTTTAAATGAGAAATTGTTTCAATATGATTATGCTGATTTTGCTTATACCAATTTTAAATTAAAAAAAGATGCAAAAATTGACAACATTTACAAGTTAAATAATGGAAAATTTATTCAATTAAATTAAGAAGGGAAGTTGTGTTGTTGGGGCGATTGAAAAACGATAAATATAAAGAATATTATGCGCATATATCAGACGAAAATAAGGAAACTTTATTTGAACACACAAATCTTGTAAGTCAATATTTTGAAAAATTAATCAGAGCGCATAATCTAGAAGTTGTAATTGATAATTTAATTTCCGAAATAATAAAATTGTATCCTGAAAAAGATAGGGATTATTCAATAAATTTTATCAAAACAACATTTTTTGCAATTCCTGAATTCCATGATATTGGCAAAATAAATCCAAACTTTCAATATAATAAAATGAAAAATGAAAAATTTAATAGATTGAAATTGTCGTTTGGAAGCGATCATTCCAAGATAGGTGCTTTTTTATTTATCCAAAATTTTATAGTGCAGGCTAACAATGAGGTAAATTCTGGTAATGCAAAATTATTAAATTTATTTATTCTGTTTGCTTTGAGTTGGATAATATCTAAGCACCATTCGCCAAGAATTGAATACTCAAATGAATACCAGTTTGATGAACGATTTATAGATGATATTTTTAAATTTGTTAAAAACGATATGCTATTGAATTTTAGTAAGGATATTCAAGTTAATATTGCAAAAAAATTTAATTTTGAGATTTTGAAAAATGTCAAGAGTTTGCTTGTTGAGAATGAGTTTGCTATTTTTGCTTTAATAAAATTGTCATACTCTCTTCTGACTGCAGCAGATTATCTTGCTACCACTCATTTTATGAATGGTTGGGATAAAATGCTTGATGATTACGGAATTTTAGATAGTAGCTTGAGAAATAAAATTGTTGAGAATATTAAGATATCAAAACCTTATAATGAAAAAATATATAATGAACTTAAAAATTATATATTTGATTTTCCAGAGAAAAAATCAAATAATAACCTAAATAAGCTGCGCCAAAATTTAGCTGTGGAAATAATTAATAACATAAATAATAATTTTGATAAAAATCTTTTTTATATAGAAGCGCCTACAGGAAGTGGAAAAACCAATCTATCAATGATTGCTTTGGCTGAATTATTAAAACAGGAATCCAGCACAAAACACAATGCTATTAATAAGGTTTTTTATGTATTTCCATTTACAACTCTCATAACCCAAACATTCAAAACAGTAAAAGAAACACTGGGTTTAAATGATGATGAAATTGTGCAAATTCACTCTAAAACAGGATTTTTTCAAAAGGAAAATGATGATAAATATGGAAAAGATAGATTAAATATCATTGATTATCAATTTCTAAACTATCCTATTTCTTTGATGTCGCATGTAAAATTTTTTGAAATTTTAAAATCAAATAAGAAATCGGCAAACTACTTATTGCATAGACTTGCCAATTCTATTGTTATTATTGATGAGTTGCAAGCATATCCTCCAAAGGAATGGGATAAAGTAATTTATTTTATCAGTAATTATTCGAAATTTTTCAATGTAAAATTCATTTTAATGTCAGCCACACTTCCTAAGATAGATAAATTGCTTGGTGAAGATATGAAAAAAGATACTAAAAAAGAATTTATATCTCTAACCCCACACAAAGATAAGTATTTTAAAAACCCCAATTTTAACAATAGAGTTGAATTTGATTTTTCAATGCTCAATAATCCTGATTTTAATAAAGATGAAAGAGAAAATTTTCTTGATAAGTTGTGGTTCAAAGTTTTGAATGAATCACAAAAATATAAAGAACTGAGTAATAGTAAAAGAGTCCATACAATTGTTGAATTTATTTTTAAAAAAACGGCAACTGATTTTGTGAATTCAATAAAGAGTAAAGATGAAAATGGCTTTTTCGATGAAATTTTTTTGATTTCAGGCACCATTCTCGAGCCTCGCAGAAAAGAAGTTATTAATAAAATAAAAAGTGATGAGTTTAAGTATAAAAACATTTTAGTCGTTACCACTCAAGTTATTGAAGCTGGAGTGGATATCGATATGGATATAGGTTTTAAAGATTCTTCAATTGCGGACTCTGATGAACAATTGGCTGGAAGAATAAATAGAAATATAAATAAATCGATGTGTAAATTATTCATATTTGACTTAGATGACGGGAAAGTTATCTATGGAAATGATTATAGATTTAAATTGTTAGAAACCGGTCAAAAAAAAGAGTCCTTTGAAATATTAAAGAAAAAAGATTTTGA
>CAYNBX010000212.1:0-3787 GCA_964395505.1 uncultured Bacteroidales bacterium
AATCTTTATATTATGTCTAAAAATAAAAATATTAATAAAAGTAAAATCAAGAAACCTGCATCAAAAACTTTAAAAGAAAAGCGTGCAGCTAAAAAAATGAAAAAAGCTAAAAAAAATTCAGAAATTATTTCTTAAAAATTTAATTTAAAAAAGGCTTTTAAAAAAGGCTAATAAAAATATTTTTATTAGCCTTTTTTAAATTCCTAATAACCTTAAATTATAAATTAACTAATTATCATTATTATAAATTGATATTGATGATTCGGAAGTATTTGTATTTGCAAAAATATCAATATTAATACGTTCTAATATACTATAAAGAATATCCAAACTTGTTTTTGCTTTATTATTTTGTGGGTTAATTTCAAGAGCTTTATTATAATCATTAATTGCTCCAGAAAAATCTTGTAGTTTATTCTTTACTTTGCCTCTGTAATAGTATGCTTCATCATTTTTAGGGTCTAATTCAATAGCTTTAGTAAAATCATCAACAGCACCCTTGAAATCATTATTCTTGAACTTTTTTAATCCTTTTTTAATATATGTTTTAAATATTTTTTTCATAGAAATTTATAATTTTATTAAAAATATAAATTAAGTAAATCATTAAAAATCTCTGAGGTATCATTGATGTGCTAATGCACAGCAATTTAGCAATTAATTTATTCTTCTTTAACGATTTTCCCACCAAATTCTGTTCGTATGCTTACTTTTTTAGGTGTACCATAATAATGAATAACTCCTCCCATACTTGCTGAAGCATCAATTTCTTTATTGGCTAAAACTTTAGCCTCTCCTCCTGTATTAGATTTTATATATACTTCATCACAAAGCAAATTAGTTGCATCTAAAATGCCTGCTGTATTTATAGTTGTCTTTTGATATTCAGCCTTACCCGATATCTTTATATTAGCTCCTTGTGTAACTTTTATTTCAACAGCATTAACATTTACTTCCAAATTCATTTTACCTCTGCTATTTGCTTTAATATCCAATTTATCACCTGTTATAACAGATTTTGATTCGATATTAGCACCTACTCCTGAAACTATTTTCCTTAATACTTTATAGGTAACATAAGCTTTAATATTATAATTTTGGTAAAAGTTTGATTTTAATCTTATTTTTAAAGTTTTTTTGGAAACTTCTGTAATAACGTCATCTACATCTAAACCTGTAACTTCTATTTTAAGGCTGCACTTGTTACCTTTTTCCAATTGTACATTAATATTACCAAAAACTACAATTTTATCAAATGATTGTAATGATATATTTTGTGAATTTTGTCCAAAAGTAAAAACATAAACTAATGACAGGACAAAAAACACACTAAATATTTTACTGATTTTCATCTTATAACAATTCAGGTTTTAAGTAAATAGCAAAAAAAATTAATTTAAACATTGGCAAAATTAAATATTTTAATAATTTAGAACATAATATTTTTGAAAATATAAATAAATAAATCTGAATTCAAGTCACAAATTCAACTTTTTGGTTAAACTTTGAATTTGTAAATTTACAAAAATATTCTATGGGTGATAAAAAATTTAATCTTTTATTGGGTTTTTGTTTAATTTGTTTTGAACATAGTCAATATGTTGTTGTGTAATATTATTAAAGTCAGTTCTTTTTTGGAAGTATTGACCGTAGTAGAGCCTTAGTATTTTCATTAGCGCCGCACTCCCAAGAATGATAAGTATGAGCAAAATAAAAGTTTATGTCTAATTGTTTTGCAATTTGATTATTGCCTGCAAATTCTTTTCCATTATCATTAGTAATAATATGGATTACTGTTTTAAATGGTTTGAAAGTTTCAATTGTTTGAGCCATTAAAGGTTCCGCTTTTTTATAGATAATTTTCTTATCCAAACTAATGAAGATAATCTGTCGTTAATAGTAAAAATTGCACCTTTATGATTTTCCCGATAATTGTGTCAATTTTAAAAATTTATGAATCATTCTTTTTTGTCCACAATTTTTGGTCTTTTGTCAATACTTATTGCAACTCATAAATTCAAGAATTTTCAAAATCTTAAACCTGAAAAACTATTACTCTTAATCTGTGGAAAGTATACCTTAAACCACAATAGTCTTTGTTTATACTCAAAATGATTTTTAAAAATAATATAATTTAATAATCACTTCAAAAAAAATCCCTATTTATTTTTTAATCCTTTGATAAAATATGTAATATTGTTTTTTTTTAATATTATTATAGAGTTTTTCATATTTAATTATTCAATTAAAATATATTAAAATTATGAAAAGATTTAAAATTCTTTTTTCAGGAATTTTGTTAATTGTAACTGCAGCATTTTTTATTAGCAGTTGTTCAAATAATTCAAAAAAATCAAAACAAACAAAAAAAGAAAAAACAAAGATGAGTATTACAAGAGAAAACTTTGGTAAGACCAAACAAGCCAAGCAAGTATATTTATATACTTTAAAAAATGAAAACGGAATAACAGTAAAAATTACAAATTATGGAGGTATTGTAACATCCTTAACAGTTCCGGATAATCAAGGAAAATTTGATGATATTGTTTTAGGATTTGATAGTCTTAAATCCTATACAAGCGAAAAATATATAAATGCTTGTCCATATTTTGGTGCATTAATTGGTAGATATGCAAATCGCATTGCAAAAGGAAGATTTATCCTTTATGGCAAAGAATACAAATTAGCTTGTAATAATGGAGTAAATCATCTTCACGGCGGCATAAAAGGCTTTGATAAAGTTGTATGGGACGCTCAAGAAATCAAAAACGATAGTATTGTCGGGCTAAAGTTATCTTATCATAGCAAAGATAAAGAAGAAGGTTATCCTGGTAATTTATTGATTAATGTGATTTATTCTTTAAATAATAAAAATGAAATAAAAATTGATTATAAGGCAACTACGGACAAAGCAACACCTGTTAACTTTACACACCATAGTTATTTTAACTTAGCAGGTGCAGGCTCAAGTAATATTTTAAATCATATAATGATGATAAATGCTGATAAATACACTGTTGTTGATAACTCTTTAATACCAACAGGAGAATTAAGAGATGTAAAAGGAACACCTATGGATTTTACAAGTCCAAAAACAATAGGTTCAGAAATTGCAAAAGTAAAAGGCGGTTATGATAATAATTATGTCTTAAACAAAGATAGTGTTAAATTGTCTTTTGCTGCAAGAGTTTATGAGCCATCAACAGGTAGAGTTATGGAAGTATATACAACACAACCTGGTATTCAATTTTATTCTGGTAATTTTTTGGATGGTACAATAACAGGCAAAAAAGGAAGAATTTACAAAAAACATTATGGCTTTTGTTTAGAGACACAGCATTTTCCCGACTCACCAAATCAACCTGATTTCCCATCAACAATACTAAGACCGGGAGAAAAATATCATCAAATAACAATTTATAAATTTTCGGTAAGATAAATAGTGTATGAAAAAAAACTAATAAAATATAAGTGTTTGATAAGAAAACGTTAAGTACAAGGCTTGCGGAGTTTTAAAAATAAAAACCTCACCCCTACCCTTCTCCAATTGTATAGAAGATTGGGATAAGAAAAATTATTTATTCATTTTCAGTCCTTTCAGAGCTTATTTTACAATTCATATCTAATTATTAAAAAATGCAAATTATCGGAAATAAATTTTTGAAACATTTATTCTAATCTAATTCTAAAATAAATTTGAAGAAATATACATGACGAGTAAATTTTGACACGCTCAGATACCATTTGCAATATTTTAGAAATTAGAAACTGGAAATTAGTTCCGGGT
>CAYNBX010000213.1:0-3781 GCA_964395505.1 uncultured Bacteroidales bacterium
AATCTATGATTTTATTTCACAGGGTAAATTTTTAATTGATTACATTTTCCCAATCAAAGATTTAGAAATTGGTCCCGAGTACCCGGGACTAAAATCCCTTTGGTCACAACCTGCCCCAACACTTCGGAGGATATTTTATGACATCCTGATAAAACTAAATTAATTATTAATTAAAAAACCATCATTGGAAACTATTAATTTACTATAAAAATATTGTTGTATATTTGTCAAATTAATTAACAATTTTTTATTATGAAAAAAATTACTTTAATATTATTTAGTTTCTTTATTGTATTTAATGGATTTTCACAAGACTCAAAAATAGTAAAAATAATAGAGAAAAAATATAGTACAGGAATTAATATTTTCACTGATATATGGCAAAACAAACCTGACAGTATGAATATTAAAACATTAAACAGAGGGATAAATATCTTTGGAATGTATAATATTCCTATAAAAGAAAGTAACTTCAGTTTAGCAGTAGGCATGGAAATATGTACCCATAATCTTTATAGCGATTCACGCCCTGATATTGACAGTTCAGGTAATACATTCTTTACTAAAATTTCAAAAATTGCTGTAAATGATAAAGATAATTACAAAAAAAATAAATTAACAGTTAGCTTTTTTGACATCCCTGTTGAATTAAGATTAAAAACAAAAAATGAATTTAGATTTGCAGTTGGATTTAAAGCAGGGATTAAATTAAATGAGCACACAAAGTATAAGGGAGATGATTATATAAACGGCAAAGACGACGAAATTAAATTTAAAGAATATAATATTTCAAATTTAGAAACTTATAGATATTGTATTACAGGAAGAATAGGTTATAAATGGTTAAATTTAACAGCATGTTATTCTTTATCTAAATTATTTAAAAAAGACAAAGGACCTGATATGTATCCAATATCAGTTGGTATTTCTTTGATTCCTTATAAAAATTAATAGTAATTATAATACTAATATCTTATACCTTAAATCCACAAATTACTCCGCAGCGAAAAGTCGAAATGTACATCAATGTTGGCGCAGCACAGTGAAAAGCATCGCAGGCGAAGCCCTTGTTACGAAGAAAAGGTCTGAGCAAACATTCCCAACAATGTCATTAGTTTCGGCTTTGCATAAGATTTAGTTCGCGGATTTAATGTTATATATAAAATAATAACAACATTACGGAAAATCCCATAAGAAATCCTGCGTAAACTTGAGCTGGGCTGTGAGCATGTAATTTTAATCTTGCAAAACCTAATAAACCTGAGATTAGAATCACTATAAAAATTATAAATGGCATATCTACCATAAATCTTAAAGATAAACCTATTAATGTCCCCAACATTCCTCCAATGCCAGTTAGGTGAACACTTATTTTCCAATAAAAATTTATAATTAAAATAGCGATAACTAAAAAAACTCCACCTATATTAATTAAATAAAAAACAGGAGGTAATTGCATTTGTTTAATTATATAATAAGTTAGATAATAACAAATGGCTGTAATCATAAAAGGGTATACTCTTTCTTCTCTTGTCTCCATTTGAAAAGTTTTTACTATGTCTTTTTTCTTAAGGATAATTGTAAATAATAAAGGTAAAATAAAGGTCATAATAAAAACCATTATTATAATAATTAATTTTGTGTGATAAGGTATTATCAAAGAAAAATATGCTTTAAGGTTAAAAAGAATTAGCAATATATAAGTTGGGATAATTATAGGATGAAAAATTAAAGAAATGATTTTTGCTATACGGGTTTCCATAGAAGATATTTTTTGATGAGTTGTAATTTTAAAAAAGCAAATGTAATCATACTAATCAGGAATGAGGAGAAAAGATATAAGAAAATATAAATTTAAAATTAAATATGTCAAAGTTTTTTTCTAAGTCTTGCTACTGAAATATGAAGTTGTTCACGGTATTTGGCTACTGTTCTTCGTGCGATATTATAGCCTTTTTCATTCAAAATCTTGGTAAGTTTTTCATCTGTTAAAGGTTTATTTTTATCTTCATATTTAATGCAATCAGACAATATTTTTTTTATCTCACGCGAAGACACTTCTTCTCCTTTAAAAGTTTGTAAAGATTCAGAGAAAAAGCTCTTCAACAAAAAAGTTCCGAAGGGAGTTTGAACATACTTGCTGTTTGCAACTCTTGAAATAGTAGAAATATCAAGATTGACTATTTCTGCAATATCTTTTAATATCATTGGTTTTAGCTTGGTTTCATCGCCGGTAAGGAAATATTCTTTTTGATAGTCCATTATTGCTTTCATACATACATAAAGAGTTTCTTGTCTTTGCTTTACTGCATCAATAAACCATTTTGCCGAATCTATTTTTTGTTTTATAAACTTAACAGCTTTTTTTTGATGTGGATTCTTCTTTTTACTATTAGAATACGTTTTGAGCATATCTATGTAAGTTCTGTTAATCCTTAGTTCTGAGGTATCCTTTGAATTGAGCTGCAGTTCCAATATGCCATCATTATTTTGTATTATAAAGTCAGGCAAAATATAATAATTTGTTTTAGCTGTCTCTCTGAGAGAATTTCCAGGTTTAGGATTTAGTTTTAATATCTCGTTAATAACTTCTTTTAATTCTTCTTCAGTGATTTGTGTTTTCTTAATTATTTTCTCATAATGTTTTTTTGTAAACTCATCAAAATATTTTTCAAGAATTAATATTGCATTATCAATTGTTTTATTGTGATTTTTTTTTCTTTTCAACTGGATAAGTAAACATTCTCGTAAGTTTCTTGCACCAACGCCTGGGGGATCAAATTCCTGAATAATTTTTAATAAGGGAAGGATTTCTTCTTTTGTAGTAGTAATATTTTGAGTAAAAGCTAAATCATCGACCATTGCATCTAAATCACGATACAAATATCCAGAACCATCAAGACTTCCAATAATGTTTAAAGCAATAGTATATTGTCTGTCATCAAGAAAACGAAGACCTAACTGAGAAATTAGCAAATCCCGGAAACTTGTTTCAGAAACAAAGGGTATTTGTTTTCTTTCATCATCTCGGCTGTTATTTTTGGTATTTAGTTTATAAGATGGGGTATCATCTTCATTAAGATAATCTTCTAAATTAAATTCTTCATTATCGACATCTTTATCTTCTGTTTTATCATCAGATAAGTCATCATCAACATTATCTACTTCTTCATTATTATTTGATTCTTCCTCCAAATTGTCTGCTTCTTCTAAAGCAGGATTGTCTTCTAACTCTTGTTTTATTCTTTGTTCAAGAGCCATATAAGGTATCTGCAACAATTTCATCAGTAAAATTTGCTGTGGAGATAACTTTTGAAGAAGCTTTTGTTGTAGTTTTTGATTTAACATATCATAAAAAATTATTAAGATCTCACTTTGAATTATTAAAAAATAAGATTTTGGATTTTCATAATTTTAATTTTGCAAGATACACAAACTAATTAAAAAAAACAATATTTTATAAATTACAAAAATAATTTTATCATAATTTGTCTGTAAGCTGCATTTAACTCGTTGAAAATAAAAGAAAACACTACTTGTAGTGAATATAAGAAACCCATTAAAAGATATAAGTGTTTGATAAGAAAACATCAATAACAAGGCTTGTGAACATTAATTTGTGTTTGTCCATGAAGTCAGTGTTTGATTCAGAATGACGTCTCTTTTTATAATGTTTTTTGCGTGTTCAACCGTCTCTTTTTGAAAGTTATCCTGTTTAGCAGGGGGATTCTTCTATGCGTTCAGAATAACGTCTTTTGTAAATGACTGTTTTAAATACAAG
>CAYNBX010000214.1:0-3750 GCA_964395505.1 uncultured Bacteroidales bacterium
TTTTTTAAGATAAATATTTAATAATGAGTTATATACAAAAATACAAACAAATGAAAACCTTAAAATTATTTGCATTAACAATTTTCTTATCAGCATTAACAATTATTAGTTACTCACAAAACAGCAAAAAAGGAGCTATAACTGATAATATGTTAAAAGAAATAAAAAATATCAATAAAAATAATGCTGAAACAAGAGCTATAACAAACGCAATATCAAACAACGACATCCAAAAATTAGCAGTAAACAGAGAAAATGCTGGTAAATTTGATTCATATTTCTCTGATATTGTAACAACTAAAGGTGTAACTAATCAGAAATCATCAGGGCGCTGCTGGCTATTTGCCAGTCTAAATGTAATGCGCCCCAGAGTAATTGAAAAATATAATCTTAATGATTTTTATTTTTCTCAAAATTATTCATTCTTCTGGGATCAATTAGAAAAAGCCAACTTATTTTTAGAAGAAATAATTTTTACTAAAGATAAAAAAATAAATGACAGAACAGTAGAATGGTTATTTAAACATCCGATAAATGACGGAGGGGTATGGAATAGTTTTGTTAATGTTACAGAAAAATATGGTCTTGTACCACAAAGCATAATGCCAGAAACCCACAGCAGCAACAATACAAAAATGATGTCAGTACTCCTTAAACGAAAATTAAGAGAACAGGGTTTAATCTTAAGAAAAATGAATAATGAAGGAACAAAAATTAAAAACCTAAGACAAGAAAAAACTAAAATGCTTGGTGAGATTTATCATATCCTTGTAATAAATTTGGGAGAACCTCCAACAAAATTTACATGGAGATATAAAGATAAAAACGATTCTATAAGCAAAGCTAAAACTTATACTCCTTTATCATTTTATAAACAAGCTGTCGGAGTTGATTTAAAAAATTATGTTCTTTTTATGAATGATCCATCAAGAGATTATTACAAATTATATGAAATTAAATATGATAGAAATACATTTGAGGGTATGAACTGGAAATATATTAATTTGCCAAACAAAGAAATCAAAAAATTTGCTGTTGCTTCTATTAAAAATAATGAACCTATGTATTTTTCATGTGATGTTGGAAAACAATTAGATAGAAAAAATGGTTATCTCGATGTTAATAATTATGATTACAATGATTTGTTTGGCGTTAAATTCAGAATGAACAAAAAACAACGTATTCAAACTTTCGAAAGTGGTTCTACACATGGTTTGTCTATAATTGGAGTTGATATTGATGAACATGGGAAAATCCAAAAATGGCTTTTGGAAAATAGCTGGGGTATGACAGGAGATAAAGGACGTCTTATAATGACAGATAAATGGTTCGATGAATATATGTTTAGAGTTGTGGTTAATAAAAAATATGTTTCTGAAAAAGTATTGAAAATATTAAAACAAAAACAAATAATTCTTCCTCCCTGGGATCCAATGTTTGAAGCTGATAAATAATATAAATATTAATTATCAAGAAATTATTATTCCTATCTCTTTTTTTTGTTTTTATTAATGATTAATACAATGTTAAAAAACACTATAAATTTTAAAGAAATTTTAAAAAGGCTTAAGGCATTGACTTTATACTTTTTATTTTGGTTAATACTCTTACAAATTGCCAGGATTATATTTGTTCTATATTTTCCGAATAAAACACATAATTTGGCAAACACCGAAATTTTTAAAATATTTCTCTACGGTTCATATATGGATATTTCAACAACATGTTATATTATATCTATACCTTTTATTTTATGGATATTCCAATTGTTTTATACAAAACCCATTTTAAATAAGATAATAAAATGGTATAACTATGTTATTATAATAATAATTTCATTGGCAAGTGTAGGCGACATGCAATTGTATAAAGAATGGGGAAGCAAATTAGATTATGATGCTGTATCATACCTGAGATATCCAGAAGAAGCCTTTGCTTCTTGTTCCTCCTCCCCTATTTTGCTTTTATTATTTATTGCTGCTTTATTTAGTATTACAGCTATTATTTTACACAATATTATTTTTAAAAAAACGAAATTCAAACAAATAGAAAATTCTTTTATCTTAATAATCACAAAGCTTGTCATTATCTTTATTCTCTTAGTCGTCTATGTAATAGGCATAAGAGGAGGAACAGATATCATACCTATGAATCCAAGTTTTGTTTATTTTTCAAATCACAGCTTTGCTAATCATGCAGCTTTAAGCCCTGAATGGAATCTGGCATTCACTTATGAATACAGTAAAAGAACCAATAAAGCTGATTTTTCTTATATGAGTGATGATGAGATGAAACAGAGGATAAATATTCTTTTCTCTAAAAACGATACTTGTAAAACAACATATATTCTCAACAATAACAGACCAAACATTGTAATAGTTATTTTAGAGAGTTTTACTGCTGATATAATTGAATCATTACATGGAGTAAAAGGCTTAGATCAAAATTTAGAGAAACTGATAAATCAAGGTATATTGTTTACAAACTTCCATCCAAGCGGCAGGCGAACACCCAATGCTTTTCCTGCAGTATTAGCAGGTTTCCCGTCTATACCTAACGATAACATAATAAATCATACAGAAAAACTTGAGCATATATCTTATCTACCCAAAGTACTTAAAAACAATGGTTATCACACTTCATTTTATTACGGAGGCGTTACGGAATTTGCTAACATCAATGCTTTTATTAAAAATTGTAATTATGATAATATCACTGACAAATCAGATTTTGACAAAAAAGACCTTAACTCAAAATGGGGAGCTCACGATAATGTTGTCTTTAAAAAAGTTTTAAAAGATATTAATAATAATATGCCCCAGCCTTTCCTTATCAATATTATGACTTTAAGCAGCCATGAACCTTTTGAAGTGCCTATGAAAACTGTAATACCTGGTAATGATGAAGCATCTTTATTTAAAAATTCAATTTATTATACTGATAAATGTATTGGCGATTTTATTAATAAAGCTAAGAAATACGAATGGTTCAATAATACCTTATTTATTTTTGTTGCTGACCATGGACATCGTTTGCCATTATACAGAAATGATGCTTCTTCTATAGAACGCTATCATATACCTTTAATAATTTACGGCAATGTTTTAAAAGATAAATTCAAAGGGATAAAATACAATACTATCGGCAGCCAGGTAGATATCCCTGCTACCATACTTGCTCAATTAAATATCAATCATAAAAAATTTTTCTGGAGTAAAAACTTATTTGATAACAGTAAAAACAAATTTGCTTTTTATGCTTATAAATATGGCTTTGGTTGGATTACTCCTGAACAATCATTGGTATATGACAATACATCAAAAAAAATAACTAAAAAATACGTTACAACTTCGGACTCTATTACTGATGAATGCCTTAGAAATGGACAGGCTTATTTGCAATATTTATATACTGTATTTTCAAATTATAAATAAATTAAAATTTATTGTTGTTCGATAAAAATAATTTAAAAAGATAAAATGTCCTATTAATAATGTTTTGATAAATATTTCGCCTCTGCAGGTCTACGATTTTGACGGATGCATTTTTTTACAAATATTTAGTCCCTGCGGAACTTTTTTTTTAATCTTAGCTATGAGTGAAAGTTTATAGAATATTTAATAACAGCGATTTTACAGTCCCGTAGAAACAATATTTTAAAATATATTGATAATAATTAGTGTTTGTCCATAATGTCAGTGTTTGATTCAGAATGTTCATTTTCAAGGCTTGCGAAGTCTTTAAAATCAA
>CAYNBX010000215.1:0-3735 GCA_964395505.1 uncultured Bacteroidales bacterium
ATCATACAGACGAGGTTAAAGAAAAAGAATAAACCACTGCGGACTCAGAGAATAAAACGCTGTGCTTAGCAGTGTTCTCCGTGGTTAAAAAGAAATTAGTTGCGGTCTCTGCAGTTAAAGAAAAAGTAAAATAAATTTAAAATGTATAGTTAAAGATTTCGAAGTTTGAGACATTAAAAAAATAAGAGACTCGAATATGAAAGTAAAGACTATAAAAAGTTCCATCCTTACGAATTAGATAAAATTTAGAGGGGGTAAAAAATTTAGAGTTTGATTTTGAGTATAGGTTCTCCAATAACCAATTACAATCCACCAAATAATCTTTGCCTTATTTTGCGTTTTTCTTCTCAGTCTTTGAATTAAAAACTATTTAACAATATCAAAATATTTAGCCTTAAAAGACAAAATACATTAATAAATTTTTTTAATTTTGACAAAAAATTTAAAATTTAATAATTTATGAAATTAATAGAAAAAAAAACAGCTTTAATAACAGGTGCTTCAAGAGGAATTGGCAGATCAATAGCTTTAAAATTTGCAAGCCAGGGGGCTAACATTGCTTTTACAGATTTAAAATATGATGATAATGCTGAAAGTCTTATTAAGGAATTAACAAAATTCGGTGTTAAAGCTAAATTTTACGCTTCTGATGCGAGTTCTTTTCAGGATAGTGAAAAATTAATCAAGCTTTTATTAAATAATTTTGAGACAGTTGATATTCTTGTAAATAATGCAGGAATAACTCGTGATAATTTGTTGATGAGAATGAGTGAAAATGACTGGGATATTGTTATCAAAGTGAACTTAAAATCTGTTTTTAATTTAACAAAAGCAGTTCAGCGTGTGATGTTAAAGCAGCGTTTTGGTTCAATTATTAATATGAGTTCTGTTGTAGGTGTTAGTGGGAATGCAGGACAGGCTAATTATTCTGCTTCTAAAGCTGGGATTATTGGATTTACTAAATCTATAGCTCAGGAGTTGGGATCTCGGAATATCCGTTGTAATGCTATTGCACCTGGATTTATTGATACTGAAATGACTGCTAAATTACCTGAAGACATAATAGCCGGATGGATGAAAAAAATACCTTTACGAAGAGCAGGAACTACAGAAGATATTGCAAATGTTGCTCTATTCCTTGCTTCTGATTTGTCTGCTTATGTTAATGGTCAAGTAATTAATGTTTGTGGCGGAATGAATATGTAAAAGAGTTTTGAGTTTGAAGTTTTTAAAATTAATTATTTTTACTTTTACCTTATTTTGGATTTTAGAACAACTAATTACAAGTTAAAAGTTAATAATAACAATAAAACTTTTTTACGTCTTTGATTGAATGATTCTTATTCAAAATATTGCATTAATTTTATTTAGTATCTGTAATATTCTTAATTTATCTAATTAGTGCTTGTCCATAATGTCCGATTTTTTCGTTACGCTCGTCAAAAAAATGCTCATTCTGATTCAAACACTGACTTTATATACGGACCATTAATTATTAAATAAATACTTAAATTGTTTTTTAATTTCTTATCAATATAAAATTGAACATTGTTACTGAATATCCTTTCTGGTTTATAATATTTTGTCTGTTTTTAGGATTATTGTATTCTGTTATCCTGTATTATAAGAATAAAAAATATGATCTTGCTAAATGGTATATTTTGCTTATGGCTGTTTTACGTTTTGTTTCCATAAGCTTAATTGCTTTTTTATTACTCTCACCTTTGTTGAAAACAGTTTTTAAGTATATTGAAAAACCCATCATTATTCTTGCTCAAGATAATTCACAATCTATTGTCATTAATAAAGATTCTTCTTTTTATAAAAATGAATATATTGTAAAACTTAAGGATTTAAAGTCAAAATTAAGCAAGGATTATGATGTAAAGACTTATTCGTTTGGGGATAAAATCGGGAATAATTTATCTAATACATATTCTGAAAGGCAAACAGATATTTCAATGCTTTTTAATGAATTGCAGACTCGTTATTCAGACAGAAATGTTGGTGCAATAGTGCTTGCAAGTGATGGTATTTACAACAAAGGTGCTAATCCTGTTTATGCTTCACAAAATATAAAATTTCCTGTTTATACAATTGCTCTTGGTGATACAAATGCTCAAAAAGATATTATTTTATCTAAAATTAATTATAATCGTATTGCTTATCTTAATAATAAATTCTTTCTGGAAATAATTGTAAATGCAAATAAGTGCAAGGGAAATAAGAGCAGACTTACAGTTTCTAAAGACAAAAAAATATTATTTTCAAAAAATATAAATTTTACTGATAATCTATTTACTGAAACTGACCTTATACAATTAGAAGCAAAAAAAACAGGTTTACAACATTATAAAGTTAGTTTATCAAAAATAAAAAATGAGATAAGCTATGCTAATAATACTCAAGACATCTTTATTGACATTCTAAATTCAAAACAGAAAATATTAATTTTAGCAAATTCGCCTAACCCTGATGTTGCTGCCTTAAAAGAAGCTATTGAAAATAATTATAATGATAAGGTAGAAGATTTTGTTATTGATGATTTTAATAAAGCAATTTCAAAATACAACTTAGTTATTTTACATCAGCTTCCATCTTTAAGGCATCCTTGTATAAAATTAATTTCAAAACTTATTAAATCAAAAACACCAATTTTATATATTATTGGCTCGCAAACCAATTTAGATATTTTTAATACTTTAAAAACAGGCTTGATTATCAAAATTAACAAAACAAGTTATGATGAAGCTCTGCCTGTTATCAACAATAATTTTACTTTGTTTACAATAAGTAAGGATTTACAAAAATTGAATAACGAACTCCCACCTTTAATTAGTCCATTTGGAAATTATAAAACTTTTAGCTCTGCAAATGTCCTCTATTATCAAAAGATTGGTATAGTACCTACAGAAAAACCTTTGATTTTATTTAATCAGAATTTAGATTCTAAAACAGCTGTAATTGCAGGTGAAGGTATATGGAAATGGCGATTAACAGATTATGTTCAGGAAAATAATCATAATGCTTTTAACGAATTAGTCAATAAAATAGTTCAGTATTTATCTGTTAAAGAAAATAAAAGTTTTTTTAGAATAATAAGTAAAAATAATTTTATAGAAAATCAGGCTGTTGAGTTTGATGCTGAAGTTTATAACCAGAGTTATGAATTGATTAATAAGCCAGATGTTAAACTTACAATAATTAATAGTGATAACAAGACATTCCCATTTGTATTTAGTAAAACCCATAACAATTATCATCTAAATGCCGGATATTTCCCTATTGGTAATTATAAATATAAGGCAAGAGTTAAGGTAGGAGATAAACTTTTGCAAAATAAAGGAGAATTTACTGTTTCTGATTTAAACATTGAAAAAGTTAATTCCGTAGCTGAGCATAACTTGATGTATAAATTGGCAAAAAATCATGATGGAGCAATGGTTTATCCCAATCATATTGCTGATTTATATAAAAAGATAAAAAATCGTGAAGATATTAAAACTGTTTCTTATTCTCAAAAACGTTACAAAGATTTGATTAATATAAAATGGTTGTTTTTTATAATTCTTGCCTTTTTATCTGCTGAGTGGTTTTTAAGGAAAAGAGGGGGAACATATTAAAGTGGTTCTTCTGCTATTTTAATAGATAAAGTTTTTTTATTGGAATGATTGAATGATTGATTGGAAGCATTCTAAAAACTAATTTATTAATTTTTTCTCTATTAAGTTTTAT
>CAYNBX010000216.1:0-3734 GCA_964395505.1 uncultured Bacteroidales bacterium
GCGCAGTTTACCCGGTAGGGAGGAACGACCGTACTGTGGCGTATCGGGGCATAACAGCTTGTATTGAGCTTGCCGAAATAAAGAAATCGGACATAAAAAAATTAGTTTATTTTATTCTTTTTCTTAAGATTTTAAAATCATTGCCAGTTAAAGAATAGGGAATAAGATTACCTTGACTATTAGTTTCATAGTTTAATTTGATATCTTTATCAGTCAACTTATTAAAGCCAGCAATACTTAAATCAGCAATAGTCCATATAAATTTTTTTTGAGATTTGTTTTCAATGTGAAGAAACTTTTTAAGTTTAGAAATTCCGCGTTGGAATAAGCTTTTATTTTTGTTTTCCTCTTCTATTTGAGCATATTGCAATTCTTTACTCAATTCAATATACTGATACAGCTCAATAAAATAAGTCCTTTTCTCTATAAAAACATATTTATTAGCATCTGCTGATAACAGCATTTTTCTTAAAATATCAGTTCTATCTATATAAGGGATTTTTCTTATGTTTTGTAGTTTCCTGTATCCTATTTCATCAGCATAAACATTTTTATTATTGAGTGAAAAAATCTCTCTGTTTACAGCAGGATAATCGATATTGATTTTTTTTAACGATTTTTTGTGCTTTATTGTTTTATAGTTTTTTGTTTCAATTACAATAGGTTTTTGTATAGTTGTAAGCTTTGAGATTTCAGGAATATCAGAATTTGATTTTTTATTATTTGTATTAAAAAAATAAAATGCAAATATTATCAAAATTGAAGCTGCTATTGAAGCGGTATAATAAACATTTCTCTTTTCAAATATTCTAAAAGGATATTTTTTTAAAGATTTCTTTCTGTCAAATATTATATCTTTATCAGGATATAAATAAGTATTTTCGAAAAGCTCAAAGTCTTTCTGTAAAAAGGGATTTTTATCAAGAAATAAGCTAAGTTGCTTTGATTGCTCATCCGAAAGAGCACCTTCGTATTTAGCTATAAAATAATTTTCATAGTTGGTTTCATCAATTGTATTGACAGGTGTTATAATATTTTTTTTTAGACTTGCTTTATCATTAAAATGGATGCTATTATCAGGGTATAATGAGATATTTTCAAAATTTTCAAATTCTTCTTTTAAATCCTGGTTTTGATTTAAAAAAAGCATTAGTTCAGCCTTCTGACTTTCGTCCAGTTGTCCTTCCCAATAATCGAGAATAAAGATTTCGTAATTATTTCTGTTAATTTTCATTTTAAATAACTATGTCCAGTCTGCCTATATAATTTTTTAAAAATACCCTTGCTCTATATATATAAACTTTAACTTGTGATTCACTCAAATTAGTGATTTCTCCTATTTCTTTGTATGAATATCCTTCATAATCTCTTAATAGAACTACTGAACGCTGAATTTCAGGAAGTTTTGAAACTGCTTTATTCAAAATTTCTTTTACATCAGAAAAATCATTATTATATACTAAGTTATTATAAGTTGACTTTTCAATATTTAACTGCCTTTTATCTCTTCTAATAGCATCAATCATAGTATGATAAGCTGTGGTAAACAAATAAGAACGGGCTTTTTCGAAAGAAATATTTTGTACTTTATCCCACATTTTTACATAAGAATCCTGCACAATATCCTTAGCTTTATCTTCATCTCTTATATTTTTTAAGATAAAACGATAAACGCTATCAGAAAATTCATCAACGCAGCAGTTATATTCAGCAGTAGTCATCAAAAATTATGTAAAAATCCATTTTTTCATTGATAGGACGGATATGTTTATAAAAAGTTACAATAAAATAGATAAGTGTTTATATTTTATTCTTGATAATAAAAAAGTTCTAATTTCAAAAGCTTAGTCCAGCTTAAGCACTGCAAGAAAGGCTTTTTGAGGAATTTCTACATTTCCAACCTTACGCATACGTTTTTTCCCTTTTTTTTGTTTTTCAAGGAGTTTGCGTTTTCTGGTAATATCTCCTCCATAGCATTTAGCTGTAACATCTTTTCTAACTGCTTTAACAGTTTCGCGTGCAATAATTTTAGAGCCTATGGCAGCTTGAATGGCAACATCGAATTGTTGTCTGGGTATTAGCTCTTTTAATTTAACACATATTTTTCTCCCAAAAGCATAAGCATTAGCCCTATAAATAAGAGTAGATAAAGCGTCAACAGGTTCACCGTTAAGTAATATATCTAAACGTATAAGATTTGCCGGTTTATAACCTGAATGGAAATAATCAAACGAAGCATAACCTTTTGAGATGCTTTTTAGTTTATCATAAAAATCAAAAACAATTTCTGACAGAGGCATCTCAAAAGTCACTTCTACCCTATCGCTTGTATGATAAACCTGATTTTTAAAAGTGCCTCTTTTATCGATGCATAATTTCATTATAGAACCTAAATATTGAGATTTAGTAATAATATTAGCTATAATATATGGTTCTTCAATATGTTCAATACGGCTTACTTCGGGTAATCCTGATGGATTATAAACTTCAATTTTATTACCTTTGGTTGTAAAAACTTCATAAGAAACATTAGGAACTGTTGTAATGACGTTCATATTAAATTCACGGTCTAAACGTTCTTGAATTATTTCCATGTGCAACAAGCCAAGGAAGCCGCATCTAAAACCAAAACCTAAAGCAGCAGATGATTCAGGGACATAAGTTAATGAAGCATCATTAAGCTGCAGCTTCTCAATAGAAGAGCGTAAGTTTTCGTAATCATCAGCGTCAACAGGGTATATTCCAGCAAAAACCATTGGTTTAACATCTTTAAAACCTGCTATAGCTTTTTTGCATGAACGCTCAACATGCGTTATAGTATCTCCTACTTTAACCTCTTTTGATGTCTTGATACCTGAAATAATATATCCTACATCTCCGGATTTCAATACATTACGAGGTTCAAGTTTTAATCTTAATACTCCAATTTCTTCAGCATAATATTCTTTTCCTGTTGAAAAAAACTTAACAAAGTCTCCTTTTTTAATCTCTCCATTAAATATTTTAAAATATGCAATAATTCCTCTGAATGAGTTAAATACTGAATCAAAAATTAAGGCTTGAAGAGGAGCATCAGGATCAGCTTTTGGAGAAGGAACTTTATTAATAATTGCACTTAATATTTCATTTACTCCCATTCCTGTTTTTCCACTCGCTTCGATTATATCTTTTCTGCTGCAGCCCAACAAATCCACTATTTGATCTTTGACTTCTTCAGGCATCGCATTTTGTAAATCCATTTTATTTAAAACAGGGATAATTTCTAAATTATGCTCAATAGCCAGATAAAGATTAGATATTGTCTGTGCTTGAACTCCCTGAGTTGCATCAACAACTAATAATGCACCTTCACTCGCTGCTATTGAACGTGAAACCTCATAAGAAAAATCAACATGACCAGGCGTATCAATTAGATTTAGTTTATAATTTTCGCCTTTATAATTATAATCCATCTGAATAGCATGGCTTTTTATTGTAATCCCTCTTTCCCTTTCAAGTTCCATATCGTCTAATACCTGATTCTGAAAATCTCTTTGTGATACAGTTCCTGTAAACTCAAGCAGCCTGTCAGCAATAGTGCTTTTGCCGTGATCAATATGAGCTATGATACAAAAATTTCTTATATTCTTCATTAATTGCAAAGATAATATTAAAATTTATACCATAGTTTATCAATCTGCTTTAATTAGTGTCTGTCCATAATGTCCGATTTCTTTATTTCGGCAAGCTCAATA
>CAYNBX010000217.1:0-3689 GCA_964395505.1 uncultured Bacteroidales bacterium
GTATTGAGCTTGCCGAAATAAAGAAATCGGACATTATGGACAAACACTAATTAAAGCTAAATAAATGATAATACTATAAAAAATGGAAAAACTTTATCCTGATTCAGAAGTTGAATTAACAAAATTCATGGCAAAACATTATGATACTATATTGGATTTAGTCACTTTATACGGGTATAAAAAGTTTATCAACAAAGCAATTACAGATTTAGACATTAAACAAAATGATAAAATTCTTGATCTTGCATGCGGAACAGGAAGAAATATTTTGCTAATGAATAAACATCTGTCTAAGGATTCTTTGCTAATAGGCTTAGACATTTCTAAAGACATGGAAAAACAATTTAATACAAAATGTAAAAAATTTTCAAATATTAAATTTATCAATAAAAGAATTGATCAGCCTTTTGAGTTTGAACAAAAATTTGACAAAGTCTTTATTAGCTTTGCCTTACATGGTTTTCCACACGAGATAAGGAAAATTATCATAAAAAATGCTTACAATAATTTAAGATCAGGTGGCATATTCAACATACTGGACTATTCAAAATTTGACATCAATAAAATTCCGTTTCATCATCGTTTTATATTTAAAAAAATAGAATGTAAATTTGCTTTTGATTATATTAAAAGAGATTGGAAAAATATTTTAAAAGGATATGGTTTTAATAATTTCAAAGAAAACTTATATTTTAAAAAATATGTTCGATTACTTAAAGCAGAAAAATTATGATAAATGATGCTTTCCAAATTTTAAAACAAGCCTTAATGATAACAGGCTTTGTTTTTGTAATGATGCTCCTTATTGAGTATATCAATGTTCAGACTAATGGAATGTGGCATAAAGGCATATCCAAAAATAAATGGGAACAATATACATTTGCAGGATTTTTAGGAGCTATCCCCGGTTGTCTCGGCGCATTTACAGCTGTAGCTTTATTTTCTCACAGGTTATTTTCACTTGGCGCAATAGTAACAACAATGATTGCAACCAGTGGCGATGAAGCTTTTGTTATGCTTGCTATGTTCCCTAAAAAAGCTCTATTACTAACAATAATAATTTTTGGTATCGGTATTTTTGCAGGTTATGTCACAGATAAAATCCCTATATCAAAAAAATTTTTAAATAAATTTGCAGGTAATGAATTTTCACTTCACATAGAAGATAAATGTAGATGTTTTGACAAGGAAAATATTTTACATACTTTGATTAAACCTTCAATATACCGCATAACAATATTTGCAATTGTTATATCTCTTCTAATTGCCGCCTTAACAGGGGTTATTGCAGGGAATTCAAAATTATGGATAAAAATCTCAATATTAATTGCAATATTATTTTCTTTATTCGTTGTTGTAACTGTGCCTGAACATTTCCTCAAAAAACATCTTTGGGAACATATTGTAAAAGTTCATCTCTTACGAATATTTTTATGGGTATTCGGCACAATGCTCGCAATTCACTTTTTAATGTATTTTATTGATATTAAATCATGGATAACAAATAATATGTTTATTGTTATGATAATTGCCGTATTAGTAGGAATTATTCCCGAGTCTGGTCCACATTTAATTTTTGTAACTTTATTTGCACAAGGTGCTATTCCTTTTAGCATACTTATTGCAAGTTCAATATCTCAGGACGGTCATGGGATGCTTCCCCTTCTGGCAGAATCAAAAAGAGGATTTTTAGTAATAAAAAGTATTAATGTTATTTTCGCTTTTATAATCGGAATTACCGGGTATCTATTAAATTTCTAAAAAATGGAAAAAATAAAAGTTGCATTTGCAACAGATGATGGAAAACATTTTATTAAAAGGCATTTTGGAGATGCTTATTATTATGACATTTATGAAATTTCAGTATTTGGAAATAAATTTATTAAAAGAATTAATAACACAAGCGAAGAGGATGATAAAAACATCCATGGGGATCCCAAAAAAGCAAAGGGTATTGTTGATTTATTAAAACATGAGAATGTTCAGGTTGCTGCATCAAAAATATTCGGCCCAAATATTAATAAAATAAAAGTAAAATTCGTTTGCGTTCTGTTGGATGATGAACAAATTTCAGATAGTTTTAAAACTATTCAAAAAAATATTAACATCATTATTAATGAATGGGGAAAAGGTGAAATCAGAGGCTATATTAATTTAAAAAACCACATCTAAAAACGATTTAATTCAACATTTAAGTATGGCTTTAGAGAGTGAATGTTTCAACGAGCTTTATTCATAAAAAAAATCAAGATGCATAAATAAAGCGGATTAAATTATAAACACAATTTCTTTCAAATCACTTTCAAATTTTTTGCTGTCTCTATTTTCAAGAATTAATTTGCCAAATTCCGATACACCTATAATTTTTGCTTCAATAATTTTATCATGAAATTTATACTTATTAAAACTATTATATTGAAATAACGAATTGATATAATCATAATTTATTATATTTTCTTTTCTATCTTTCAATTGGGAATAACGGTTTTCAATAAAAAGCAACAAGTCATTTAAACATTTTCTAACATCAAAATCTCTATCTGTAACATTTTTTAAAGATATTGGATTAGGAGCATTACTTTTAAATACAGTCTGGTTAATATTTAAACCTATACCAACAATAGAATAAACGAATTTATCACCACGAATATAATTATTAATCAAAATTCCGGCAACTTTTTTTTTGCCAATATAAACATCATTAGGCCATTTTATGCTTATTTTATAATTTTTTAAAACAGTCTTTACATAATCATAAACTGCCAATGACACAACCTTATTCAACAAAAATTGTTTTTTAGCCTGCAAAAAGTATGGATAGATAATAATGCTTATAGTTAAATTCTTATCAGCTTCACTTTCCCAAAAATTATCACCTTGTCCTTTACCTGAATATTGATGCCTGGCAAATATTACAGTACCTTCTTTTATTTTTCCTAATTTTGAAATATCAACAAGGAATTTATTTGTAGAATCAACGTCATTAATTTTTATAATATTTTTACCAATATTTCGTTTTTTCATTTATGTAATTTTTTTTATAAAATAAAAGGTATAAATGTTGATAATATGTTTTTTACTTAATTTAAAATGATAATAGAAATATCATACTAAATTACAAAAAATTATAATTATGTTTAAAGCTTAAAAATGATTATCTTTGCATATATAATTAAAAATTTTAATGGCAAAAACAAACAAAAAAACTGAATCTGACATATTGGCGGAAACCATTGTGGATAGTATTCAGGAGAAAAAAGGTAAAGAAATAGTAAGTTTAAAATTAAAGAAAATTCCAAATGCTGTATGTGATTATTTTATAATTTGTCACGGTACTTCTAAAATACAGGTTGAAGCTATTGCAGAATCTGTTGAAGAAGAAGTAAAAAAAGCCTTTGGATATAATCCATGGCATAAAGAAGGCTTTGAAAATGCAGAATGGATTTTATTGGATTACATCGCTGTAGTAGTTCATATTTTTCAAGAAAATACAAGAGCTTTTTATAATTTAGAAGATCTATGGGCTGATGCAGAAATAAAACATATAAAATCAGAAAATTAAAGATATTAGATAATTGAATAAGAATAATTAGTGTTTATCCATAATGTCAATTTTCTGCGTTACGCTCGTCAAAAAAATGCTCATTTACAAGAGTAAACTCTGCTTTTTTTGACTTCGCAAGCCTTGA
>CAYNBX010000218.1:0-3683 GCA_964395505.1 uncultured Bacteroidales bacterium
AAAAAAATCTTTCCGCCTTGATTTTGACAAAAATCTGCCTTTTTAGACTCGACTCAGAACTTAATTTCTTTTTTTGCTATCAATGTATGATTTGTAACAGTAGCCATTGCTAAAACCATCTGCAATTAAAACAAATATCTTGAGAATTTCAAGGAATAAGTCTTTATTATCTTTAACGAGAAAAATTGTTAGAAAGATAAAAAACCTATTACAATAAGAAAATAACTTAAATTAGATTTATTTATTACTAAATTTTAAAAATAATTATTCTCTTTCAATTCTTATTCCAATATCTTCAATGCCTGAAAGGTTTTTCACACGCATTGCTTGCTGAAATTCAAAGGTATAAACTCCTTTTTGAAGAAATCTAATCCCTTTTTTTAATAAGAACCTGTTATCTTTTATCTTACCTATTCCTTTACCTCGCCATTTGCCATCAATATCTGCTAAAGTACATTCTACTGTATCTGTTATGTTATTTCCATCAGGAAAATCTGTTTTTATAAAAAAATAGATATTACTGTATTTATAATCTGTGGAGTTTCTGATATTTATGTAAAAGTTGTGCAATGAGATAGTGTCATTTATTTCTACGTTAAATTTCATTGTATCTTTTCTGTTCCACACACTATTCTCAATTCTTTTGTCTTTATCATAAATACTTTTAGTATCACAGGAAAATAGAAATAGTTGTATTGTTATGATGAGAGATAAAGTAGTGATATTTTTCAAAATGTTAGAGTTCATAATTTATAGGTAAAGATGAAACAAAATTGAGGTATTGTTTTAAATATTAGTCAAAACGTGTTAAATCATCTTGTCCGACAGCATTTTCAAAATCTATTTTATGTTCTTTTATTTTGATAAAATCTTCTATATTTTCAGGTATATTGCCTTTTGAATTCAGGTCTATTATTTTTTTTACTTTATCAATAGGTATTGCAAAAAGTTTATTTAAATCTTCGACATAAGAATACCACATTATTTTTTTAAAGACATCTGTTTTTTGGTAAACAGCTTCGCCTTTTTGGGTTTTTAAAACTATTTTTGTATCAGGAAAATCTTTTAAGGCGTCAATATAATCTAAATATTCGAAGTTCAGACAGCATTTTAATTTGCCGCATAGGCCAGTTAATTTTTGAGGGTTTAATGAAAGTTGTTGAGTACGGGCTGAGTTTGTAGTTACAGATTTAAAGTTAGTAAGCCATGTAGCACAGCATAATTCTCTTCCGCAGGGACCAATTCCACCAAGACGACTTGCTTCCTGGCGAACTCCTATCTGACGCATCTCAATACGTACTTTGAATTCTTCAGCTAGTCTTTTGATAAGCTCTCTGAAATCAACCCTCTCTTCAGAAGTATAATAAAATATAGCTTTAGTATTATCCCCTTGATATTCTACATCATTAATTTTCATTTTTAAATTAAGTTCTTCTGCTATTTTTCTGGCTTTAAACATTGTTGGTTCCTCAGCATTTACAGCCTTTATCCATTTTTCTATATCTGTTAATCGTGTTCTTCTATATACTTTTTTTATGTCTTCAGATTCAGGGTCAACATTTTTCTTTTTCATTTGTAAGCGAACAATTTCTCCTGTCATTGATACAATTCCAATATCATGTCCTGGAGATGCTTCAACAGCAACAATATCGCCAACATTAAGTTTCATATCAGGGCTTATACGATAAAAATTTTTTCTGCTATTCTTAAATCTTATTTCTACACAATCAAAAGGATTTTGACCCTTAGGTAAAACAATATCTTTTAACCAGTCAGTATTATCTAATTTACAACATCCATGATTGAAAATAGTATCATTTTTATGATATAATTTAGGTTCATGTTGACATCCTCTTGATAAAAAAGAATTATTCTCAAATGTGTTTTTTTCTTCTTTCATTTAAATATAATTTATTTGCAAATTTACACATTTTTATTCTGTACTTATTTTTTGTGGATAGATTTTTAAGAGTTTGATTATGGTAAGTGATAAATCCATAAAAAGTATTGAAGGATTTGCATTTCTTTCTATATGATATATTGCCTTATTAATTTCTTCATTAAATTGAATACAATTGGCTGAATTGATAAAAGGTGAAAAGTTACGGATAAAATAAAGTTCCTCTTCATCTGATAATATTAAATTTTCATCGCTGTAATTCATAAGCAAACATTTCCGAATTATTCTTAAAGCATAATTAAGAAAATTTTTCTGTCTTTCTCTCCCAATTTTCGAAATACTATTTATTATGTTGTTTATTCCAATTATATCTCTTTTATAACATAATCGCATCCATTTTGTAAAAATCTCGTAATTGTATTTTTCATCTTCACTCGAATTAATTAATCTTAAAGCTTCTATATAATTTCCATTAGATAAATTAACTATCCTTTTTGCATCTTTATTATTAATCTTATATTTTGATACCAATGCGTTCAACAAATCTTGTTTCTCTAATTTTGGAATTTTTACCAATTGCGTCCTTGATAAAATTGTATTTATTATTTTGTCTTGATTTTCAGAAACCAATATAAAGAGAGTTTTATCAGGAGGCTCTTCAAGAATTTTAAGTATTTTTGGTGCTGCTGAATAATATAACCTTTCAGCCATCCATATTATCATTACTTTATATTCTGATTCATAAGATTTATAACTTAGAGTTTTTATAATTTCATTACAATCATCTGCATTAATTATCCCTTGTTTTTTCTCAATCCCAATATCTTTATACCATTGGTTCAAACTTAAATGATAATCATTTTCTATTAAAAATTTTCTCCAGTTTTTAATAAAATTTTTACTTACAGGTTTCTCGGGTACATCTTTTGTATTTGCAACAGGATAAATAAAATGAAGATCAGGATGAATCAATTTATTGTATTTTATGCAAGATGGACATACGCCGCAAGAATCTCCATCTTGTTTATTTTCACAGTTAATATATTGAGCATAAGCTATTGCAAGTGCTAATTTTTCTGAACCTTCTGGCCCTAAAAATAATTGAGCATGACTTATCCTGTTGTCTTTTACTGTTTGAATTAATCTTTGCTTTATCTTCTCCTGTCCAATAATGTCTTTAAACTGCATATTTTATGATAATTAGATTAATATAATTTTGACATTATGTATTGTGCAAATTTATTAAAAACATAGAGAAAATTTGTGAATTTTCTCTATGTAAATTTATTTGATTCTATTTTTTAAATCTGACCAAAAAAACAATAACTTCGCAATATGGTTTAAAAAATATTATCAACTATTGTTTATTAACTAAATTTAAACTTACAAAGAATAATATTATTGCAAACCTTGTCAATAAACAATGTTTTTAATATTGATAATGATACAATTAATATTTTTATTATGTTTTTATTGCGATTTATTATATTTTTTATTATAATTTATTTTATATTTTTATCAATTCGTTATATTGTCCCTTTTTTAATAAAGCATTTTATTAAACGTTCAGAAAATAAATTTTATAAACAGAACCGGGATTTTAAAAGGAAGAAGCAAGGAGAAGTGAGTATTGACTATGTTCCTGAAAAAGAAAAAGAAAAAGAAAATAAAAATAAAAAAGATTCTGATCTTGGAGAATATATTGACTACGAAGATATTGACAATTAAAATTTTAGATTTAATTTGGAAACGAAGGAGTATGATTATAAAATGAAATTGGAAA
>CAYNBX010000219.1:0-3641 GCA_964395505.1 uncultured Bacteroidales bacterium
TTTACCCCGTAGCGCAGTTTACCCAGTAGGGAGGAACGACCGTACTGTGGCGTACGGGGCATAACAGCTTGTATTGAGCTTGCCGAAATAAAGAAATTGGGCATTATGGACAAACACTAATTAAATGCTTGCAAAATTAATACATATATTATTCTTATTATAAAAAGAGAGATTATTTTAATTTATATTATTTAATGATTAGATAATTGATTTTTTAAAATTTTATGAAATAAGAATATTTTTTATTGTTATTATAAATAAAAAAATTATATTTGCAGCTCTTAATGGGAGTTTAGCTCAGTTGGTTCAGAGCACCTGCCTTACAAGCAGGGGGTCACCGGTTCGAATCCAGTAACTCCCACAGTAATATTTGTTTAAAACATATAAACAAAAGCCTTAGATGAAACAATGATGACCAAAGAGATTTTAGATTTAGTTTGCGCATATAAGGTAATATAAATTTTAATTTTATACAAAAAGGTAAATAGGGGAAAATATTTCTCTCCTATTTACCTTTTTTCGTACTACCGCAAATTTAATGAAAGAATTACAATTGGAAGAGGGTAAAAATTATTTTCACCTCATCCCCTAACCCCTTCTCCTAAAAGGAGAAGGGGAATTTCTTTTCCTACAGGAGAGGCTTAGGCTGAGGTCATACTTGCTTTTTATAACGGACTCAATATTTATTTATACAGTTTTTAGAATGCTTCCAATCACCCAAACATCCAATCACCCAATCATCATTCATCCATTACATCATTTCCTTACTCTATCATTTCAATAAAAACACATTTGCAGTTAAAATAACAGTAGAAACAACTTTTTTATTATACATTGATTATTAGCAAAAAAAATACCCGTTATAAAACATGAACAGGTATTAATTGTGAATTTAATATTTTGAGCCTTATATTATTTCTTGTTTATTAAGCCTTTTGCTCTAGCAATATATTTGTCAATTTCTCTTGCTTCATTACTTCTAGGAAAATCTTTTTTTATTCTTTGATATAATTCTTCAGCTTTATCATATTTACCTAAAATCTCATAAGTTAAACCTGCCCTCTTTAAAAAAAGAGGAGTAGTAAAATTGTTGACTTTATCATCAGCTGCTCTTAAGTAATAATCTAAAGCTTTTTCATTATCACCAAGTTCCATATAAGCATCACCTATTGCACCTTTTGCACTTGAACTTACCATCTGGTCTTCACTATTGAAATTTTTTAAATAATCAATTGCATTTTTAAAATCTCTTTTTTTTAGATAACAAATGCCTGCATAATAATTAGAAAGATTAGCCGATTTTGTTCTTCTGTAATCATCAATAATATCAAGAAAACCTAAATAGTTCCCATCACCATTAAGAGCAAGGTTTAAGGAATCTTCATCAAAATATTTTTCTGCCATAAACATTTGTGATTGTGCTTCTTTATTTCTAGGGCCAAGATAGTACTTTTTATAACCGAAATATCCGAGAATGATTACTATAATTATTCCTACGACAATAGATATTGTTTTTTGATTTTTCTCAATAAACAACTCAGTTTTAGTTAATGACTCTTGAACTGCTACAATCTCTTTTTCTGTTTTGTCTTTTTTCTTTTTTGCCATATCTAAATATTTTTTTTGCAAAAATATACTTTTTTCATTTAATACAAAAAGCGTTTAGTAAAAATATATTAGAATTATGAATCTTGTATGTAAAAAAATTATGATTAGATGTAAAGTTTATATATTTTATTTAGGGCTTTTTGAAAAAGTCTGATGCGTGCCGGATTTGAGGCGGAAAGGCGAAGATGTATTCTTATACTTCGAACCGAAGCCAACGAAGAAGACGGTACGCAAAGGGATATAATATTTGATAAAACAAATTGTTATATGTTTTTCAGTAAGCCCTATTTAAGTTTTTTTTGCTCTCTATATAAACCTTAAATCCGTATAACAATTTTAAGTCGTATCCAGGGATTAATAATAACGATTTAGTCGCTCTTGCAAACTTAATTTTTCATACTTTTGTTTTGTTGCCATTTTGACCTCCTTTTGTGTTGAATTTTTAACTCATTTTCAGTCAATATATTTAGGCAATGACACCATAATATTTTTTTAGAATCAATGATTATAATTTCAAAAGTCTTTATTTTTGCAGGATAAAATAATTATAAAAAAAATGGAAATGTTGAAAAGGACCAGGGTAAATGAGCTTTTATCTAAACAATATTATATTGGGAAAGAGGTAAATGTAAAAGGCTGGGTAAGAACCAAAAGAACCAGTAAAAATGTAGCATTCATTACTTTGAATGATGGTTCTACTATTAATAATATTCAAATTGTTGTTGATATAAAAATCATAAATGAAAAAATATTAGATAAAGTAAATACAGGAGCTTCTTTGTCTGCTAATGGGATATTAATTCAATCAAGAGGCAGGGAGCAAAAAGTTGAAATTAATGCAAAAACCATTGAGGTTCTGGGTGAAGCAGACCCTGAAAAATATCCTCTGCAACCCAAAAAACATTCTTTGGAATTTTTAAGAGAGATTGCATACTTAAGATTCAGGACTAATACTTTTAGTGCAATATTCAGGATAAGACATGCAATGATTTTTGCAGTTCATAAATTTTTTAATGATAAAGGTTTTTACAATATACATACTCCTATAATTACAGGCTCAGACGCAGAAGGAGCAGGAGAAATGTTTAGAGTAACCACACTTAATGATGCGAAACCACCATTAAATGAAGACAATAAAGTTGATTACAAAAAAGATTTTTTTGGAAAAGAAACCAAACTTACAGTTTCGGGACAATTAGAAGCTGAATTAGCTGCATTGGCTTTGTCACAGGTTTATACTTTTGGACCAACATTTAGAGCTGAAAATTCAAATACAACACGACACCTTGCAGAATTCTGGATGATTGAACCTGAAATAGCTTTTGCAGATATAAACGATAATATGGACCTCGCAGAAGAATTTGTAAAATATTTAATTAAATATGCTCTAAATAATTGTGCTGATGATCTTGCATTCTTAAGTAAACGACAGTTTGAAGAAGAAAAAAATAAAAAACAAAATGAACGTTCTCCTGAATTAATAGGGAAATTACAAAGTGTACTTGAAAGTGATTTCGTTAGAATTACTTATACTAAAGCTATTGATATTTTAAAAAATTCAAAACCTAATAAAAACAAAAAGTTCAAATTCTTAATTGAAGGCTGGGGCGCTGATTTACAATCTGAACATGAAAGATATTTAGTAGAAAAACATTTTAAAAAACCTGTTATTATAACTGATTATCCCAAAGATATCAAAGCATTTTATATGAAACAAAATGATGACGGGAAAACAGTAAGAGCTATGGATGTTTTATTTCCACAAATAGGCGAAATTATTGGAGGTTCAGAAAGAGAAGAAAATTATGACAAATTATATAAAAGAATAAAAGAATTGAATATTCCTGAAAAAGATATATGGTGGTATTTAGAAACAAGGAAGTTTGGCAGTGTTCCTCATAGTGGGTTCGGCCTGGGGTTTGAGAGATTTATCTTATTCATAACAGGCATGAGTAATATACGTGATGTGATTCCTTTCCCAAGAACACCTAAGAACGCAGAATTTTAATTTAATTAGTGTCTGTCCATAATGT
>CAYNBX010000220.1:0-3630 GCA_964395505.1 uncultured Bacteroidales bacterium
TAAGTAGGGCTTACTGAAAAACACATAATAATTTGTTTTATAGAATATTATATCCCTTTTATTTGTAATAAATGTGGGGTTTTAATAAAAAGTTTTGTAAAAACCCTACATTTATAAACATGAAGCGCGGTAAAATATCCTTCATAGTTTTAAAAAGTGCGAGGTCCTGTAATCGGTTTAATTTTTTGTTAGTCTGCTGCGTACCGTCTTTTTCGTTGGCTTTGGTTAGAAGTATAAGGATACATCTTCACCTTGCCGCCTGAAATCCGGCACACATCAGACTTTTTCATAAAGCCCTAAGTAGATATCAAAATAATAATGTTTTTATTTATTGATAAATTTCACAATTGATTTCTCCATTAATAACCATTAATACATTCATTGCCAAAGCTCTCATTTCATCTTCACCGGGATAAACAACAACAGGAGCAATAAATGAGACCATACCTTTTATATAATTAACAAGATATGTGTTATGAGCAACGCCTCCGGTTAAAATTATAGCATCTACTTTGCCTTTTAGTACTGTGCTTAAAGCTCCAATTTCTTTAGCTATTTGATAAGACATTGCATCTTGAATTAATTTAGCTTTTTTATCTCCTTCTTTTGCCCTTATTTCTACTTCGTAAGCATCATTAGTTCCAAGATAACCAACTAAACCTCCCTCACCTTTTATCATCTTATGAACTTCATCTAAAGTATATTTTCCACTAAAACACAGCCTTACCAGCTGACCTGCGGGTAAAGTTCCCGAACGTTCAGGTGAAAAAGGGCCCTCACCATCTAAAGCATTATTAACGTCAATTACTTTGCCCTTATAATGAGCACCGACAGAAATTCCTCCTCCTAAATGAGCAATAATTAAATTCAAATCTTCATATTTCTTTTCTATAGATTTAGCATAAGTTCTTGCTATTGCTTTTTGATTTAAAGCATGGAAAATAGATACTCTTTTAAATTTAGGATGACCTGCTATTCTTGCGACATCCTGCATTTCATCAACAACAACAGGGTCTGCAATATAAGCTTGTGCATCAGGCAAATTTTTTGCAATATTATAAGCAATCAAACCTCCGAGGTTACTCGCATGTTCTCCCATCACTTCATTTAACAAATCTTCTCTTAGCCTTTCATTTACCTCATAAATGCCTGATTTTATTGGTTTAATCAATCCTCCTCTTCCAACAACTGCCTTGATAGAACTAACATCAATATCCGCATTTTTCAATTCGTTAATGATTATATCTTTTCTAAATTCAAACTGGTCAACAATCTTTTTAAAGTTTTTTAATTCTTCTGTTGAATGTTTTAATGTTTTTAAAAATATAAACTTATTTTTATCAAATACAGCTATCTTAGTTGAAGTAGAACCGGGATTAATAACTAATATTCTTTGTCTTTGAATTATCATTATTTTATATGTTTTTGATATTAAATTTATTCTGCCATTAAACAAGACAAGGCGATGCAATAGAATTTTGATTTTGGACTTTCGCTGCGAGACATAACAACAACAGGTTTTATTGTTCCTTGTATCAATCCTGCTAATTCACCTCCTCCAAAAAGCATCAAGCCTTTATAAAAGGCATTACATGCTTCTAAAGAAGGGAAGAGCAAAACATCAGCATCGCCATTAATTGGTGTTTTAACTCCTTTTATCTGAACACTTTTTTTATCACAGGCAAGAAAAATATCAAGAGGTCCGTCAATTATACAATTTTTAATCTGACCTCTTTCTGCCATTTTGCTAATTATAGCGTAATCTATACTATTTGGAAAATTAGGACTTACTTTTTCTGATGCTCCTATAAGTGCGACCTTTGGTTTCTCAATACCAAATTTTCGTGCCATATTTACAGAATAATTCACCATTGCTATTTTCTGTTTGAGATCAGGGAAGGGAAGAACAGCAGTATCTGAAACGAATAACAATTTATGATATTTAGGTATTTCTATTGCACATACATAGCTCATAACTGTTTTAGGTGGCAAAAGTCCTTTTTCTTTATCAAGGACAGCTTTTAGAAATTTGTCTGTACTTACAAGACCTTTCATTAAAATGTCACATTCGCCTTGTTTTACCATACGTACTGCCTCTTTTGTGGCATCAATTTCATCAGGAATATTGATAATATAGAAATTATCAGATGAAATTCCTTCTTTATTTGCTTTTGCAATAATTTCTTTTTCATCACCAATCATATAAGCTTCAACAAAACCCTCCTTTATTGCAGAAGCAATAGCTCCTATTGTGTTCGGGTCCTGGGCATAAGCAACAGCTATTTTTTTCTTTTTACCCGATTTACGAAGATGTTCTAACATCTTATCTAATGTGCGTATTGGAAACATTTCGTTTTTGTTTCTGAAATTAAAAAAATTTATGATAACCCTTATATAGTGTTTGTAAAGAAATTTCTAAAAATATTGTCTTCATATAGTTATCATATAAAATATTGATATTTTAATTTTCAAAAGTTAATCCGCAGTTATTTAGCCATTAAGCCTGCAAGAGCAATAGAATACAATTTTGTTTTAGTACTGTCTCCGCGTGAAGAAAGTATAGCAGGCGCATTGGCTCCAACAACAATTGCCCCCAGTTCTGCTTTAGCTAATTTAGTATTAGTTTTATAAAAAGTATTTCCTGATTCGATGTTAGGGAACAATATGCAGTCAGCATCACCAGCTACTTCACTTTTAATACCTTTGATTTTAACGGATTCTTTGTCAACAATAAGGTCTATTGCTAAAGGACCGTCAATTAAAGCACCTTTAATTTGTCCTCTCTGAGCCATTTTAGAAATAATTGCAGCGTCAACACAAGCCGGCATTTTATAAAGAACTTGTTCTGAAGCTGCTGCAATGGCTACTTTTGGTTTTGGAATACCAAGAGCATGTGCTGTATTTATTAAATAATTGGTCATTACTATTTTCTGTTTTAAATCAGGAAGAGGTATAACGGCAACATCACCACAGATTATCAATTTGTGATAATTTGGATTTTCAATAACACTAACATGACTAAGAATTGCACCAGGCTTCATTAAACCATTTTCTTTGTTCAAAATAGCTCGCATATATTTGTCACTGCTAACTAAACCCTTCATTAGTATATCACCTTTGCCTGCATTGATTAATTCAACAGCCTTAGAAGCCGCCTTTGTATCAATAGTTTCATTAACAATGTGAAATTTGCTTATATCAATATTTTCCTCTTCACAAATTTTATTTATTATTTCTTTATTACCAACTAAAGTTGCTTCAATAATTCCCATCTCTACAGCTTTGTTAATAGCACCAATAGTATGAGGATCAACAGCCCAGGCTGCAACAAGTTTTTTCTTTTTTTTATTTTTCAAGACCTCAAACATCTGATCAAGTTTCGTTATTGCCATTTTATTTTAATATTATAATTGTTATTTATTTTTTTTGTTGGCAAATTTAGAAAATAAAACATAAACATAAAACATAAGTTATATTAAATATTTAATAGGTGTGTGTTTCAAAAACTATTAATTAGTGTTTGTCCATAATGTCCGATTTCTTTATTTCGGCAAGCTCAATACAAGCTGTTATGTTCGTCTTTAAAACAGTCATTTACAAAAGTAAACTCCTTGATTTTAAAGACTTCGC
>CAYNBX010000221.1:0-3627 GCA_964395505.1 uncultured Bacteroidales bacterium
ATGAAAGTATTAAGTTAATGTAAAAGCTAACATTTTGTAGCCCTACCAGGATTCGAACCTGAATTTGAAGTTTAGGAAACTTCCGTTCTATCCCTTGAACTATAGGGCCGATTTTGATAATGCAAAAATCTTAAATTTATACTTATTCGCAAAATATATTATTAAATTATTTGGTACTGTCACGAATTTAATGGAAGGATTAGAATTTATAGAGGTTAAAACTTATTTTCACCTCATCCCCTAACCCCTTCTCTTACAGGGGAGGCTTAGGTAGAGGTCATACTTGCTTTTTATACAGGACTCAATTTTTATTTAAACAAATTTTAGAATGATACAAATCACCTAATCAATCAATCATTCATCCCATCATTCCATTAATCCAGCATTCCAATAAAAATACCTTTGCCATTAAAATAACATTAGAACCAATTATTTTATTTCAGATCCATTATTAATTCGTTCTGTTGGCGAAATAAAATAAAGTTTCCCCTCTTGATTTTCAGCCATTAAAATCATACCTTTTGATTCAATGCCCCTTAATTTTTTTGGAGATAAATTTATTAATATGCTTACCTGTTTTCCAATAATATCTTTAGGTTGATAATATTCTGCAATGCCTGAGATAACAGTTCTTTTATCAATTCCAGTATCAATAGTTAATTTTAATAATTTTTTTGTTTTAGCTAGTTTTTCTGCATCTATAATTGTTCCTGTCCTGATATCTAATTTTGAGAAATCTTCAAAATCAATTGACTCCTTACAAGGTTTAATTTTATGTACTTCATTGAATTTTTTTATATTAAAGAGTTTTTGAATTTGTTTTTCAATAATATCATCTTCAATTTTTTCAAACAAATGCGAGGGTTTATTCAATTTATGATTAACTGGCAGCAGGTTAGTTTTTCCTGCATCTTTCCATTTAAAAGCAGGTATGTTTAACATTTTAATAAGTTTGTTTGCAGTAAAAGGCAAAAAAGGTTCAGATAAAATTGATAAGTTGGCACAAATTTGCAGTGAAATATTAAGTATTGTTTTTACTCTTTCTTTATCAGATTTAATTATATTCCAGGGTTCTGTTTCTGTTAGATATTTATTTCCCAAGCGTGCTAAATTCATCATTTCATTAAGAGCTTCACGGAAATGGAAATTGTCTAAACTGTAAGCAATTTTTTCCGGGAATAATTTTATTTCATTAAGAATAGACTTATCATATTTGTTAAGTTTAGTGATCTCAGGGACTGTTCCGTTGGAATATTTTTGAGATAAGACAAGAGTCCTGTTTATAAAATTTCCCAGAACTGCAAGTAATTCATTATTATTCTTAGCCTGAAAATCTTTCCATGTAAAATCATTATCTTTGGTTTCAGGAGCATTAGCACATAAAACATATCTGAGCACATCTTGTTTGCCTGGCATATCTTTTAGATATTCATTTATCCATACAGCCCAATTTCTTGAGGTAGATATTTTTTTGCCTTCTAAATTTAAGAATTCATTGGCAGGGACATTATCGGGCAAAATGTAAGTTCCTTCTGCTTTTAACATACTAGGGAAAATAATACAATGAAAAACAATGTTGTCTTTTCCAATGAAGTGGACTAATTTGGTATTTTCATCCTTCCAATAAGGTTTCCAGTCTTTATTATTAATTTGTGCCCATTCTTTAGTTGCAGAGATATAACCTATAGGAGCATCGAACCAGACATAAAGAACTTTACCTTCAGCATTATCAAGTGGTACTTTTACACCCCAATCAAGGTCGCGGGTTACAGCTCTTGCTTGCAGTCCATTATCAAGCCATGATTTACATTGTCCATATACATTTGGTCTCCAGTCATTTTTATGATCTTGAATTATCCATTTTTTTAACCAGGGTTCATATTTTTCTAATGGCAAGTACCAATGTTTGGTTTTTTTTAAAATCGGTACATTGCCGCTTAATACAGATTTTGGATTTATCAAATCGGTAGCATTTAATGAGATTCCACAATTTTCACATTGGTCTCCATAGGCTTTATCGTAACCACAATAGGGACAGGTTCCTGTTATGTATCTGTCTGCCAAAAATTGTTCGTTTTCTTTATCGTAATATTGTAATGAGGTTTTTTCAATAAAGACGCCTTTGTCATATAATTTTTTAAAAAAATCAGAAGCTGTTTTATGATGAATTTTTGAAGAAGTTCGAGAGTAGATATCAAAAGAAATACCAATTTCTTTGAATGATTCTTTGATAATTTTGTGATATTTATCAATTATTTGCTGAGGGGATAAGCCTTCTTTTTTAGCTCTTATGCTAATTGGTACGCCGTGTTCATCAGAGCCGCAAATAAACAGGACGTCTTCACCTTTTGACCTTAAGTATCTAACATAAATGTCAGAAGGAATATAAACACCTGCTAAATGACCAATGTGTATTGGCCCGTTTGCATAAGGTAGGGCGGAAGTAACAGTATATCTTTTGAATTTTTTATTCTCTTTCATTTTTATAATTCTTTTGTTTATTTAGAATTTGTTTATAAAAATTGTAATTTCGGCAAAGATAAAAATTTGTTGTTTTATTTTTTCTGAATATATAGTCAATAAAAATATTTTTACAATGAAAACTCCCGAATATTTAAAAAAAGGAGATAAGATAGCCATTGTTGCACCGGCAAGAAAGATATCTTTAAAAGAGATTGAACCTGCTGTAAGTAAATTTAAAGAGTGGGGACTGGAAGTTGTTTTTGCTAATCATTTATTTAGTCAGTATAATCAATTTGCTGGTATTGATGAGTTAAGAACATTAGATTTTCAGCAGATGTTAGATGATGATTCAATTAAGGCTATTGTTTGTGCAAGAGGTGGCTATGGAACAGTCAGGATAGTTGACAATTTGAATTTTATGAATTTTATCAAAAGACCAAAGTGGATTGTTGGGTATAGTGATGTAACAGTGCTTCATTCACATATTAATAAAAATTTTGGTGTTGAAACTATTCATGGTATAATGCCTATTAATTTTCCAGATGATGGTTATGACAATGAGTCTCTGGAAATACTGAGGAAATTGCTTTTTGGTGAAAACATTTCCTATAAAGTTAAAACAAGTAAATTGTCCAGAAAAGGAAAGGCAGTAGGTATGCTCGTTGGTGGTAATTTATCAGTTTTATACAGCCTTATTGGTTCTAATTCTGATGTAGATACTGAAGGGAAAATACTTTTTATTGAGGATCTTGATGAATATCTTTATCATATTGACAGGATGATGATGAATTTAAAGAGAGCAGGTAAATTAGACAAACTTAAAGGAATGATAGTTGGAGGTATGAACGATATGAATGATAATGACATTCCTTTTGGGAAAACAGCTAATGAAATTGTTGCAGAAGCAATAAAACAATTTGACTACCCCGTATGTTTTGATTTTCCGGCAGGGCATATTAAAGATAACAGGGCTTTAATTCTTGGAAGAACAATTAAGCTAAATGTTGGTGATGATTATACTAATATAGAGTATGTTGGAGAATCTGAACCAAGACATAGAAAAATAAAAAAAATGCTTATAACTTATATTTTTTTAATTGCAGTTTTTTTAGGATTATATTTATTATATGTTTTTGTTCTTAATAAAGTTTTATGATTTGTTAA
>CAYNBX010000222.1:0-3612 GCA_964395505.1 uncultured Bacteroidales bacterium
ATAATATTGCAAGTAGTTTGAATATGATAACAAGATTAAAAAAGTGGAGAAGTGGTATGGAAGCGATAATATCAAATTTGAAGCGAGGTTTTAATTTGCGTAGGGTAACCTGGAAAGGATTTAAACATTTCAAGTCAAAAATATTATGGAGTGTCATTGGTTATAACATACGAGTAATGACCAGGCATATTATTGCAGATTTAAAATAAAAATTAGAGTTTTATACATATTTTTTTCAGCAAATATAAACCAAAATAAAAAATAAATTATATTTGTCAGATAATTTCTTAGAGTTTAGTTTATATGTTATTGAATTTAAAAGTAAGTAAATGGTTTTATATTATTCTAATAATATTTGGAACAATCTTGTTGGGTACGGTAATATTAAACCATTATTTTTTTAGAACATTTGCATTTGATTATGCAGCATACAATTTTGCATGGTATGATTTTGCCCATTTACATAGCAGTCCTTGCCCTATTTATTGGTGGCCAGGTGATGTGAGTTTTATACAGGATCATTTTTCTTTGACACTTATAATTTTATCACCATTATACTGGTTATTTTCTCCAATTTTTGGAACCTATTCACTTCTTATTATTCAAACTGGTTTTGTTCTTTGGGGAGCATGGGGTGTATATAAACTTGTTAAGCTAAAGACACAGAATGAACTTTTTTCCATTTTGGCTTTATTATTATATTTTCTGACCTATGGAAGATATGCTTCGTTGATTACAGATGCTAACTTAGAGATAATATTATCTAGTTTAATACCTGTTTTTTTATACTTTTTTGAGAAAAAGCAGTTTACAAAAGCTACAATTCTATTTATTTTTATAATAGTAGGAAGAGAGAATTTTTCTTTATGGTTTATTTTTATAGGGCTTTACTTAATGCTCTCTCATTGGAAAGAGCCAAAGATGAGAAAGCTCTCTTTAGTCTATATTGTTTCATCAATTATTTATTTCATAGTCCTTTTTAAATTTTTGATACCTGCGGTTGAAAATCCGGTTAGACCATTTTCATTGTTTAACTACAGTGCACTTGGCAAGAATCCATATGAGGCCTTAATTACTTTATTAACAAAACCCGAAAAAACATTTTCATTACTTTTTGTTAATCATTTGCATGATATTCAATATAATTTCGTAAAAATTGAATTTTACTTTGTATATATCTTTTCAGGTGGGATATTACTTTTTTGGCGTCCAAAGTATTTATTACTTTTTATTCCCGTTATTGCTCAAAAAATGTACAATGATGCACCAATACGTTGGAGTATTGAGTCATATTACTCTATAGAAATAGTTACATTATTACCGATCGTAGTTTTTTTAGCGCTTAATGAATTAAAATTTCCGAAATTTCCTGAAAACTATCAGTATAGAATTAAAAAATATATTGGTATAGCAATTATAATAGCTGCTTCATTAATTACAATTTATAAGTTTGATATAAACCATAGGACCATCAAGTGGTATGGGGTTGAAAAAAATAAATTTTATGATAGCCGCATGTATTCTTCTTCATTCGATGTTAAGAAAGTATATAAATATCTTAAGTTAATACCTGATACGGCAAAGGTATCTGCAACAGGTAATATTACGCCTCATTTAGCTTTTAGAAAAAAAATATATTATTTCCCAAGAGTTGATGATGCAGACTATTTGGCTTTATTGCAAAATAAGATTCCATATTTTCAAAATCAACAGCAATTTGCTGATGATATTAATAAATATTTATTTAATCCTAATTGGTCAATAATAATAGATGATTATCCATTTATACTGCTTAAAAAGCAGAAAAATACTTACTCTGATTACAGAAATTATTTTTGTGACTGTGAAAACCTATCACAAGATAGTAATTACTTCTTAACAGGAATAAATAAGTTTGAATTTGGAAGACTTCGAAGCGATAATCATGCTAAATCCGGTAAATATTCCGTTAGGTTAAATAAAAATCATAGTTTTGGAATTACTATAAAAATAGATAGTATAATTGTAGGTACTCATATTCAGGTTAGTGTATGGAGATATAAACAAGGAGGTGTTTTGGTAGCCTCTGCAGAAAATGCAAAGGAATTATATGTTAGTTCGGGTGATGCCCAGGAAAAAACAAAAACAGGTTGGGAGAAATTAGTTATTAATTTATTCATAAATAATGAAATAAAAGACCATACTCTTAAATTTTATGTGTGGAAAGATTCGGATAGTGATGATGTGGTATTTTTTGATGATTTAAGAATTATGATTAGGTAAGCATATTTTTCTTTTTTTATTTAAGGCTATCTTATAATTTTATTTATTTTAGCCACCTTTAAATATTTGTGTTTAGAATTTTATTGCTTTATGATTAATAATAAAAAAGTCGTTGTTGTTCTACCTGCTTATAACGCTGAAAAAACCCTTGAACAAACTTATAATGAAATACCATTTAACATTGTTGATGATTTAGTATTAGTAGATGATAATAGTCAGGATAATACTTATGAATTAGCGAAAAAAATAGGTGTTAACCATGTGATCAGGCACGAAGTAAACAAAGGTTATGGTGCAAACCAGAAGTCTTGTTATCACAAAGCATTGGAAATAGGGGGAGATATAATCATCATGCTACATCCTGATTATCAATATACACCTAAACTTATAGAGCCAATGGCTTATCTTATTGCAAATGATGTATATAAAGTTGTAATTGGGTCAAGAATATTAGGTAAAGGTGCATTACGTGGAGGAATGCCACTCTATAAGTATATATCAAATAGATTCTTAACGTTTACTCAAAACTTGTTGATGAGACAAAAATTATCAGAATATCATACTGGTTACCGAGCATTTTCAAAAGAAATATTTAATAGTATTAATATCGATGTAAATTCAGATGATTATGTTTTTGATAATCAAATGTTAGCACAAATTTTTTATGCAGGGTATAATATTGGAGAGGTTTCTTGTCCTACAAAATATTTTGAAGAAGCTTCTTCAATAAATTTTAAACGCAGTTTGAAATATGGCTTAGGGGTTTTAGGTGTCGCATTTACATATTTTTTTAATAAGATTCATTTAGGTAATTCAAAATTATTTCGTTAACCCACATTGCAGTTATTAACTCATAACATTTTAATATCAAGAAAAAACAATAGCTTTATCAATCACTCTGTAAATTACTATAATAATATTGTAGAACTAAAATACGACTTTGACAAAGATAATTATGCAGATTTAATAACTAACTATTTGCCTTTTCGTCTTTCAAAAAGCTCTAAATATGTAAACGGCAATGAAAAATTTCATTTGAATTTTGCAGTGTAATTATTAAGTTTTTTTTCTTTTAATTTTTATATAGAGCCTGAAAGAAAATTCTAAAATATCGAATATTACTGCAATACAGCTTATTTTGTAGGTTTCACACTGTTGAATGTTTACGGCTCACTTAAAAAAGTTGGGGATAAGAGAAATAAATTTGTAATTTTATGTTAAAAAATAAAATAACAATGAAAGAAAAAGACATATCAATAAAAGACGTATTTCAATTATTTTTACCTAAAGAGGTATTTGAATATTTTTAATTAATGGAACCTTAATTACCTTATTTAGTATCAGTTGTAT
>CAYNBX010000223.1:0-3566 GCA_964395505.1 uncultured Bacteroidales bacterium
ATAAATATTTAATATATTTGTAAGTAATAAAAATTATGTATATGTCGCAAAATAAAAATATATATTTAAGTGCTTTATTACATGATATTGGAAAGTTTATTGAAAGATCTAAGGAATATTATAAAGATACTGAGAAATTTGAGACTGATTTTGGTGTAACCAGGAAATATGCTCATAGACTTTATTCTGCTCTATTTATTGATAAATTTAAACATAAGGAGTTCTTAAAAGACCAATCAATATTAAAAAATGTATTATTCCATCATTCTGCAGATAAGACTTCAACAGAATTTTTAAACACTGATGTATCAACAAAAATCGTAAGAATTGCTGATGACCTTGCTTCGGGTGAAAGGAGAAAATCTAATTCTAAGCAACCTGAAGTAGATTATTACAAAGCAAGATTACTTTCAATATTTTCAAGAATATTTAATGATAAAGAACCAAAGGGCTGGAAATATTATAAAACTTTAGTTCTAAAATTAGATGATTCAATTTTCCCAAAAGAAGAAATCCCTGAAGATACAGAAAATAGATACAGCAGTTTGGTAAAAACTTTTTTAAATGAAACCGAAAAAATAATTAATGAAGAACAATTACTTGCATTATTAGAAAAATATTCATGGGCAGTACCTGCACAATCTTCAAATAAATATAATGAAAATGTTATTCCCGATATTTCCCTTTTTGACCATTTAAGAGTAACTGCTGCAATTGCCAATTGTATTGCCATTGAGTATCAAAATAAAAATATTTCAAAAGAAGGTATTTTTAAATATTCACAAAAAAAAGTTGATGACAACTTTATAATTGAACCCGAAGAACTTGCAAATAGACCTTTATTCTGTCTTGTTCAGGGCGACTTTTCGGGAATTCAGAATTTCATTTTTGATGTTTATAGTAAAAATGCAGCTAAAAGCCTGAAAGCAAGATCTTTTTATCTTCAGGTGCTTTCTGAAGTTATTTCAAAATATTTAATTGAACAATTGGAACTAAAGGAAGTAAATATACTTTATAATGGAGGTGGTAATTTTTATCTACTTATACCAAAAAGCCTTGAAACAAAATTAAAAGAACATCATAAGCATATTACAAATGTTTTATTAAGAGCTCATCAAGGGCAAATATATCTTGCCATTGGCCATACTGATTTATCAATGAATGATTTTAAAGATTTCGGAGAAAAATGGAAACAAGTTGCTGATGAAACTGCAAAAAATAAACACAACAGGTTTAAAGAAATTGAATATAATGATGTTTTTGAACCTTTTGAAGTTGAAGAAAAGAAGTATGAGACAGAGTTTTATTCAAGCTTTCAGGATTTTTCTGATAAAGTAAAAAAAGCAGAATTTATTAGTTATCAAAAATTAAGCAAAATTGATAATATATCTGTATTTAACAGTTGCTATGACGTATTCAAAGCATTTGGTTATGATGTTTCTTTTGACAATAATAAAAATCAAACATACAAATTAAATGATACGAATTTCAAAAATAACACGGGATTCAAATTTGCAGTTAATAAAATTGATTATGCTGATTTTACCAATATTGCAAATACATCTAAAGGCGATAAAAAATTAGCAGTTTTAAAAATGGATGTTGACAATCTCGGTAATATTTTCCGGCAGGGAATAATAAAAGAAGGCGAAAGAACAATATCACGTATTGCAACCTTAAGTCGCAGTTTTGCTCTGTTCTTTGAAGGATACATAAATACTATTATTGATAAACAAAATTATTTGGATGAAAATAATAAACGATTGATTTATGTGGTATACTCAGGCGGTGATGATACACTTATTGTAGGACCTTTTGATAAAATTATTGAACTTGCTTTGGATATTAGAAACAAATTTAAAGAATACGTTTGCGAAAATCCTTCAATAACAATATCGGCTGCTATAACTGTTATTGATGATAAATATCCAATTTTACATGCTGTTAAAATCGCTGATAATCAACTGTCAAAAGCCAAGCATAAAGACAAAAAAAAGAATAAAATTTCTGTATTTGATGAAATATTTACCTGGGACGAATATGAGAAGATTTTGGAGATACAAACAATATTAGTTCAGTTGATTGAGAATAAAGATACAAGTAAAAAAGAAAGCAGAGCCATTTTGCAAAAAATCTTTAACAGCACAAAAGGTTTCAAAAAACTGATGGAAGATTCTGCTAATAAAAATATTCTGGATTTTCAAAAGATATGGAGATTTAATTATTATTTGCGAACAATGAAAACTGAAAATAAAACTGAAAAAGAAGAATTAGTTAAATTATATGAGGATATTTTATTGAAAAATACAATTAATGAATTAAAAATCAAAAACATAATGATATTACCTGTTGCATGCAGATTTGCTGAATTATTAACAAAAAAATAATATTATAAAATATGGAAAATAAAAAATCTTTTAAAGATTATTTTACAAATAATCCAGGAGAATTCATACTTAATCGCCCTGATGAGTCAACTAAAATTGATGAATATTTAAATAAAATAAGAGATTATGTACGTGGAATAAAAGACATTATAACAACATCTCAATTAAGAAACATTTTTTCTGAAGTTAAAAAAATAAATGCTAAAAAAATACCTGAGTTAAAAATGCTTAGAGTTAAATTAGCTTATATTGCCGGAAGATCAGAAACAACTTATAAATATAAATTAATTCAGGATTTTTATTATAATCTTGACTTATTAATTCAAAAAGTAAATAAAGATAATTTACAAAACTTTAAAGATTTCTTTGAAGCTATTATTGCATATCATAAATATTTTGGAGGAAAATAAAGATGAAAAAATTAAAAGCAAAATTATTTATAAATGGTAAAATCCAACTTAAAACAGGAATGCATATCGGAGGTTCTTCAACAGCTCTTGATATTGGAGGTATTGATTCCAATGTAATTAAAACTGCTAATGGCATTCCATACATCCCCGGAAGTTCTATTAAAGGTAAACTCAGAACTCTTTATGCATTATCCAAAGGACTTAAGGGTATTAACAGACCAATAGACGATACAAATAAATCAAATAAATATGATGAAGAAGACTTTAATATTATTCGTGTCTTCGGAATTGGTGCAAAAGAAGACAAAAAAAATAAAGATGAACTCAAAGATATTGAAAGAACACGCCTTATTGTCAGAGATGCTTTTTTAGACAAGAAAGACTTTGACGAAAGAAGAGAAGATGAATTTTCAGAACTTGAGCTTGATTTTACCGAAGGTAAATGGGAAAATACAATAAAACGTACTGATTCGTCCGCAAATCCAAGACAGATTGAAAGAGTTCCCCCAGGTGCTGTTTTTGATTTTTCCTTTGTTTATAATATCTTTGATGAGCAAGATGTTGAAAATCTGAAAATTGTAATTAAAGCAATGCGTCTTTTACAGGACGATTATCTCGGCGGAAGCGGTTCAAGAGGATATGGGCAAATTGAATTTCAAAATATTAAGTCATATATCAAAACAATAGAAAATTATGAGAACGATAATGAACCTGTTGAACTTAAAACAGAAATTAAGATTGAAAAAGGAAATAATGATGATTTAATAAA
>CAYNBX010000224.1:0-3555 GCA_964395505.1 uncultured Bacteroidales bacterium
AATATCTAATTTCTAATTTCAAATGTTACTAATAAAATTTTTACAAGGTAAATACTTAATGATGAGTTACATACAAAAAAATATAAACACATGAAACTATATGTTATTAATGCTGAAAACTGGAAGATTGACGGAGGAGTAAGCTTTGGCGTTGTCCCTAAAACTATATGGAATAATTTATATCCTGCGGATGATAGAAATTTGATAAATATATCTTCAAGATGTTTACTTATTGAAGAAAATTCAAGGCTCATTTTAATTGACACTGGAATGGGGAATAAGAGGGATGAAAAATATTACAGTTATAGATATTTATTTGGAAATGATAGTTTAGAAAAAAACATAAAAAAATATGGTTTTTCTTTTGATGATATTTCAGATGTTATTTTTACACATTTGCATGATGACCACGTTGGAGGATCTGTAAAGTATAATGAAAGAAATGATTTAGAGCTTGTCTTTAAAAATGCAGACTTTTGGGTTACAAAAGACCAATGGAATTGGGCAGTACATCCTAACAAAAGAGAATCTGCTTCTTATTTTAAAGATAATTTTATCCCTCTTCTGCAATCAGGGAAATTGCATTTTATTGAAAACCAGGTAAAGTTTTATGAAAATATTTATCTAAGAATATATAATGGACATACACAAGGTCAGATTATTCCTATGATAAATTATAATGGTAAAATTATTGTCTTTATGGCTGATTTTATACCTTCTGCTGCTCATATACCATTGCCTTACATTGCTAGTGTTGACATACAGCCTTTAATTACTTTGAAAGAAAAAGAAATATTTTTAAATGAAGCTGTAAGTAAAAATTATATCTTGTTTTTTGAACATGATTATTATAATGAATGTTGTACTGTTAAAAATACTGAAAAAGGCATCAGATGTGATAAATGTTTTAATTTATCATACGTATTAAATGAAGGTTGATTTCTTGAAATTTTTAAAAATGAAAAATATTAAAGCAAAATTTATAAAATCCCAAAGCTGTATCATTAGGTATTATTTTGGGTTTGTTATTTTTAATTTCAATAATAAAATTGATTGTAAAACAAAAGAATAAGCTCTATCATATTTAAAATTAATCATAATATTTACATTTCTTAAAAATTCAAAAATATTATTATGCAAAAAAATATAATTGAATTAAACGAAAGGTTTAAAAATTCAAAAGCAGAACAAGTTTTAGATTATTTTTTAAAATCATATAAAGATAAGATTGGTTTTGCTTCAAGTCTCGGCCTTGAAGATCAAGTTATCACCAAAATGATTACAGACATTGATAAAAGCACAAAAATATTCACATTAGATACAGGCAGGCTTTTCCCTGAGACTTATGATTTGCTTGAAAGGACGGTAAATAGATATAAAATTAAAATAGAAGTTTTTTTTCCTGATTACATACAAGTTGAAAAAATGGTGAATGAAAAGGGCATTAATTTATTTTACGAAAGTATTGAGAACAGAAAGCTTTGTTGTAATGTTCGAAAAATGCTACCTTTAAAAAGAGCCTTAAAAGGATTGGACGTATGGATATGCGGATTAAGAAAAGAACAATCAGTTACAAGAACAAATACACATTTAGTTGAATGGGACGAAACAAATCAGCTTATAAAAGTCAATCCTCTCATTGATTGGACAGAGAAACAAGTATGGGGTTATATAAAACAAAATAAAATACCATATAATCAACTTCATGATAAAGGATATCCAAGTATAGGTTGTCAGCCTTGTACAAGAGCAATAATGCAGGGAGAAGATATCCGTTCAGGCAGATGGTGGTGGGAACAGGCTGAAACCAGAGAATGCGGCTTACACGTCAAAGAGGGAAAATAAAAAATTAACTTTTTTTACTTCTAACCAAATCTTATTGCTTTCAAAGGACTTATTTTGGTAATTATATATGAAGGGAATATCAGCATTAAAAAGCAAATAATAAATGAGCCTGCATTTATCATTAAAATATATGTTAAGTTTAAGTTTATAGGCACAACAGAGACGTAATAGGATTCCTGAGGTAATTTAAAGATTGAAAACTTTAGTTGAAGTTCACATAAAAAAAGTGCAATGATATTACCCAATAGCAAACCTTTACTTACAATATAAATAGAATTATAAATAAAGATTTTACGAATACTCCAGTTTTTTGTTCCAAGGGCTTTTAAAATACCTATCATATTTGTTCTTTCCAGTATCAGAATTAAAAGAGTAGATATCATAGTTATCACTGCTACTATTGTCATAAGGACTAAAATGATAACCACATTCATATCTTGTAATTTAAGCCAATCGAAAATTTGTGGGTACTTTTGTTTAATGCTTACTGAATTAAGATTATAACCAATAATATTATAAACATTCTCACTAATTTTATCAAGGTCTTTAAAGTTATCAATAAGGACCTCAAAACCTGCCACCTGATTTTTTGTCCAGTTATTAAGTTTTTGTATCTGAGCAATATCAGCAATGACATACATATTATCAAAGTCTTCTAAACCAGTTTCATAAATACCTGATATTTTAAATCTTCTTCCACGCGGCTGTGTTTCTCCTGTAACGAAATACATTTTTAAGGGGTCTCCTACTTTTAATTTTAATTTTGAAGCAAGATTTTTTGATATAAGAACATCGTTTGTTTTTACAGAATCATTTATCTTAAATGCCTTACCTTCAATAATTTTGTTTTTAAAAAAACTCCAGTCATAATCACTTCCAACACCTTTTAGGACAACTCCCTGAATTTGGTCTTTTGTTTTAATTATCCCGGCTTTGACAGCATAAACTTGTATATGTTTAATACCCTTTACAGTATCTAAATATGGATAAAAACTTTGATTTTTATCAATAGGAACAGATTCAAAAGAAGAATTTGAATCAAAATTGCTTATTTGTATATGAGAGCCAAAACCAATAACTTTATCGCGTATTTTAGTTTGGAAACCTGTAAGAATTGAAACTGAAATAATCATTGATGCTAAACCAAGAGCAATGCCCACAATGGAAAGTTTAACAATAGGACGTGAAAAATTAGCCTTGTTTTTTGTTATTATTCGTTTTGATATATAATATTCAAAGTTCAATTTTATTTTTTTTTGACAAAAGTATCAATTTATTGAATAATAAAAATTGATAAACCAGAAATTAAAAATATGATGAATTGTCTTTGAAACAGAATATAAAAGATGTTGACCTAAAAATATATTAAAATAAATAGGCATATTATGTGAATTTGTCATAATTTTTGAATTTTATGTTTATTAATGTCGTCCTTACAGAATTTTATTTCTCTTATGATTTTTTACATAAGCACTTCTGTATAGTTTTAAAAATATGTTATTCATTATGGATGGAATCATTATGTTATAAATATTTCGTATAGGTAATATTTTTCCCTTGCTTTTTTTAATTAATTACTAACTTCGAAATTTTAGTCAATAATTTTAAAACTCAAAGTTAAAACTACAAAAGACAATGAAACATTCTCCAGGGTGTCGGGGCAGGCTATGACCAAAGAGAATTAAGATTTTAGATTTTGGATTTTAGATT
>CAYNBX010000225.1:0-3554 GCA_964395505.1 uncultured Bacteroidales bacterium
CCAAAAAAAGAAGTAATTAAAAAACAATAAGAAAATTTATAAGGAAAATACAATTGAAATAGTAAGGGGCTATTTAGTGTCTGTCTATAAAGTCGGTATTTAATTCAGAATGACGTTTTTTGTAAATGACTGTTTTAAAGACAAGTTTACCCCGTAGCGCAGCGTACCGGGGCATAACAGCTTGTATTGAGCTTGCCGAAATAAAGAAATCGGACATTATGGACAAACACTATTTACTGCTTACTATTTTTTTATATACATCTCCTCTTTCTTCAAAATTCTTAAACATACCATAACTGGCTGCTGCCGGAGAAAGCAAACAAATAAATTCAGGCTTTGTATTATTTATCGCTATTTCTACAACTTCTTCAAAATTATTAGCTGTAAAATACTTCTTGTTTTTAACTCCCAATACCTGAATTTCATTATATATCCTTATTCCTGCCTTACCAATAAAAATGATATTACTTATTTTAGATTTATTTAAAAACTTAATAAAATCAGTATAATCTATGCCTCTGTCATATCCGCCCAATATCAACGTATCAACATTTTTGAGTGTTTTTACAGCTTGCATACTCGATTCAGGAATCGTTGCAATTGAATCATTATAAAAATGAATATTATGAAACTTCCCTACATATTCCAATCTGTGTTCAAGACTCTTAAATGTTGATATGCCTTTTACAATATAATTATCAGGTATTTTCAATATTTTGCATGCATTGATTGATGCCATAATATTTAATAAATTAAATTCCCCTTTAAGTGCTCTCTTTGTATCTAAATTATAAATATTAGTTTCATTATCTTTTTCACAAAATTTTATTGTATTATTTTTTATATAACAGCCTTGTTCAACTTTTTTTTTAAATGAATATTGAAAATATTTTCTATCTAAATTACTGTTTTTTATAAAGTTATTTATAATAACATCGTCAGCATTATAAATTAAATAATCAGTTTTATTTTGGAATCTATAAACATTAAATTTAGCACTTTTGTAATCATTAAAGCTTTTATAATAGTCGAGATGTTCCTGATAAATATTCAATAATATTGAAATATGAGGGGCTGTTGAGATATACTCTAACTGATGAGCTGATAATTCAAAAACAATTATTGTATTTTTATTTAATTTTGAAATGACTTCAAAAGGGGGGATTCCTATATTGCCAACTAAAACCACATTATCAGTAAATGAATGAATAATATGATAAATTAAACTTGATGTGGTGCTCTTGCCTTTTGTCCCTGTTACACCTATTATCTGTTTGGAAAATAAAGATAGAAAAATATCTGTTTGAGAAGTAATTTTTTTAAAAGGTATTTTATATTTGATATTTTTCAATGAAATGCCTGGTGATTTAATTATTAAATCAAATTCATTAAGATTATCCAGATAATGCGAACCAAGAATAAATTTATTTGAAGTATCTAAAAAATCTTCATTCCTAAACTGCATTAATCCTGACCTTGATAATAAACGTTCTTTAAGTGAATCATCTTTATCAGCAATCGTTAAAAGTTTTTCAGGTAAATATTTTCTTATAATTTGATATGTTGATTGTCCCTCCCTGCCAAAACCAAGAAGTAAAACTTTTTTGTTTTTTATTAAATTTTTCATCTTAAAGCTTTTTATAACTCTGCAAGATTCTTAATACTTTTGGACTCCTTAAGATATCTTCAAATTCTCTACTTAAAAAATGTTCAGTATTAAAATTATTAAGTAATCTTTTGTAATCTTCATTTTTATATCTTTGATAATTAGCTGTATTTACATAATATTTTAACAAATAAGGCAAATTATTAGTATCAATATTTTTTATTATCATACATAAAGCAATATTTATTTCTTCAACAGTGCCAACACATTCAAAAGGTTTAACTTTTTCTATGCCTATAAGTTGATTAAATATTTTTAGTAAATCTTTTTCATCAAATAAATTTTTACTGAATATTTTTACCAATTTAGATTGTTGAATAAAAGGCGAAAGTATAATGTAAGTAAATAAACATTTAGGACATTTACCACACCATGAATTTGTTTTGCTTCCAACATTGCAACTTTTAAATACATAGAAATATTTTTCAAAGCCAGAAAATAATTTTGCTATCTGTAATTCATTGAGAGGCCTGAGAAAACTAAAATAATTAAAATCATTAGAAATATATTTGTTAATATAAAATCTAAAATCTTTTTCAAAGGTAAATGATTTTGAATATTGATGATTTATATTTGTTTTTTTGATAGTTGCTTCATTTGCACTCGATTCGTTTGAAAAGGCAATATTTTTTTTACCTGTAATGATTGCTGCAAGAATAGAAATAAAAGCAAGCAAAGCAGAAAAGGGAGTATGGCCGTTAAGAAATCCTTTTTCATTTAACTCTAATAATTTTGGATCAATACTACGCTGTATTTCAATAATTTTATCTCTTGAATAACCTGCTGTTTTAATTGTATCTATGCTCGCTTTTCTTGTATTTAGTATTAATGGAGTATCATTGTTTAATTTAGATAATAATTCTAAGGTAACTGCTGAATCTTTTCCTCCACCAATAGGAATAATTGTTGAATTATCAGTTCTAAATTTTACAGTTTTTAATTCATCTTTTGAATCAATAATTATCTTTACAAAACTATCAATATCAGCATCAATACTATTAAGATAAAAAAATTCTCCCATACCATTGAAATATAACTTTTCCCACCATTTTATCTGTTCATTATTCAATATATGTGGTTTTATAATAATTTTTGGCGAACAAGCAGACTTCCAGTAACTTATCAGTTCAATCATTCCTATTTGAAAAACTATATTTTTTAAGTCTTTAACAGACAATTTTTTATTATAAAACTCTCGCTTTGGAATTTTAATTTTTGGAGTAAAATGAAATTTATCAGCTAGGTTGAAAGTAAATTCTATATCCAGGAAGTTCTTATTTTTTAAAATTGAGTAATTCTCATAAATAAAATATGGATATTCTTTTCTTAATTTCTTATACTTATTGAAATTATTATTTCTATTCATTAGTGATATAATTATTGTATTTTTTATTTAACAACATTTATTTGAGTTAAATTAGTATTTTGTAAATAAATCCTGTTTTTTGTGTTATTATTAAGATTAATCAAATTTTAGTGTTAAATATTTTTTTTAAATTAATTAAATGCTATTTTGTTAAAGAACATAGACTATGTAATACTGTTGATATTTAAAAGAAAGTTGATAATTTTAAAAATATTAATAAATAATAATTTAATTTGCAAATATATAATAAGCATAATATAAATAAAAAAATCAATTAAGTTAATTAGAATCTGTCCATAAAGTCAGTGTTTGATTCAGAATGTTCGAGTTCGAGGCTTGCAAAGTCTTTAAAATCAAGGAGATTACTTTCGTAAATGACTGTTTTAAAGACAAGTTTACCCCGTAGCGAAGTTTACCCGGTAGGGAGGAACGACCGTACTGTGGCGTACCGGGGCATAACAACTTGCATTGAGCTTGCCGAAATAAAGGAATCGGACATTATGGACAAACACTAATTAATTT
>CAYNBX010000226.1:0-3551 GCA_964395505.1 uncultured Bacteroidales bacterium
AGACTTCGCAAGCCTCGAACTCGAACATTCTGAATCAAACACTGACTTTATGTACGGACACTAATTATAATGATTAATATCTCGTTCTAAGGATTGACCAAGAATGAATAATGTTGACTTTTTCTTTTTTGCTATTTTTTCTTTGAAAATTTCCCTGAGTTTATTTTTAATAAAAGTTTAGCGATTTTTTCTAAAGACAAGATATAATCAACTTTTATAGTTTTAATAGCAGCTTTTGGCATTGCATCAGAATAAGCAGTTTTAGGATCCTGTACAATTGTGAGACCTCCTGCTTCTTTTATCTTTTTTAAACCTTTACTTCCATCATTGTTTGCTCCGGTTAATATTATTCCAATAAGTGAAGGACCGTATGCATAAGCAGCAGTTTCGAAAAGTACGTCTATTGAAGGACGAGAATAATTAACTTTTTTGTCAACAGAGAGCGAGAATGTCTCGTCTTCTTCAATTAAAAGATGATAATTTGGAGGAGCAATATAAATGTTCCCTGGAATTATTTTATCTTTTTCGTCTGCTTCTTTTACATTAATATTGCAGATACTATTTAAATGGCGAGTCATATAATTTTCTGAATAAGGGCTTATATGCTGTACAATTACAATAGGTATTTTGAATTCTTTTGGTAAATGCAAAAGAATATCTTTTAGTGCTTCGTTACCGCCTGCAGATGAACCTATAACAATTGCTCTGTATCTCATTCTCTCAGAATTTCAACATTTTTTTATTACTTTCAATTTAGATTTTATATTTTTTTCTATAAATTTTTTGTTTTTGGTTAACATAGTCAAAGTTTGAGGAGCTTTTTGAAAATCTAATACTTTCTTTTGAACCAAGACAAAGAAAACCGCCAAGAATAAGACTTTTATCAAATAACTCAATTACTTGATCTTGTAGCTTTTTATCAAAATATATAAGAACATTTCTGCAAACAATCATATTAAATTCAGCAAACACACTATCTGTAACAAGATTATGATCAGCAAAGACGATATTTTTTTTAAGGGAATTATTTATTATTACTGAATTATAGTTTGCTGTGTAATAATCTGAAAATGAGTTTTTGCCTCCTGATTTTTGGTAATTGTTCGTATATACTTTAATATTTTCTATTGAATAAATACCTTCTTTAGCTTGTTGCAATACTTTTTGATTAAAATCAGTAGCATATATTTGTGTCCTATCAAGTAAATTTTCTTCTTTAAGTAAAATAGCCATTGAGTAAACTTCTTCGCCAGTAGAACAGCCAGCATGCCAGATTTTAATAAAAGGATAGGTTTTTAAAATAGGAATTATTTCATTTCTGACAGACTTGTAAAAAAGTGGATCACGAAACATTTCAGTAACATTAATAGAAAAATCGTACAGCAATTGTTGAATAAAATTTTTATCATAAAGAGCTTTATGCAGCATCTCAGAGATATTATTCAACTTTGATGTGCTAAGTCTATTTAAAATACGACGTTTAATATGTGCTCTTCCATAATCCCTGAAATCATAACCGTATTTTTTATAAATGCCTTCTAATAGAAGTTCTATTTCAAGATTTTCATTACTTTTTATGTGTTCTTTGTCTAAAGATGTTTCCATATTCTAAAAAAGTAAATTAATATACCTCAAGTATTAAGTTTTTTAAAGCACAATCATATATTATCTTATATTCGCAAATTATATATATTCCAAAGCTAAATTGCATGCCCTAGTTGGAAATACTCTATTATAGCTTCTCATCATATATAGTGCTGTGCTTGCAATGTTCTTTCGCTGCGTTACTCCAACACTGACACACATTTCAACTTTTCGCTGCAAAGTAGTTCACGGATTTAAGGTAATAAAATAAGATTATAAATTACTTTTTATTAATATATTTGTTTATTTTTAAGAGTAGTTCTTTTGAATTTAAGGGTTTTTTAATATAGTCTATGCATCCAACGTCAAAGGCTTTTTTTTGATTTTCAGCCATTACATAAGCTGTTTCAGCTATTATTTTAATCCCTTTTCTGAATTGTTTTATTAGTTTAGTAGCTTCATATCCGTCCATTTGAGGTAATCTAATATCCATTAAGATAAGGTCAATGTTTTTATTTGATTTGCATATTTCAACAGCTTGTTTTCCATTTGTTGCCCATAATACATTAGCCTTTGTTTTGCTTAAAATCTTTTTTACAAGTTCATAATTTGACTCAATATCCTCAACAATAAGAATTGTTTTGTTTTTCCAATCGTAAACTTTAGGCGGTCTGTCAATATCTTTTTGTTTATTATTGACATTATAAGAAATGGGATTGTAAGGCAGTGTAAAATAAAATGTAGAACCCTTACCAAGCTTGGATTTTAACCATATTTCTCCTCCAAGAAGTTCAACAATGTTTTTTGTAATAGATAGGCCCAAACCTGTGCCTCCGTATTTCCTAACGAAAGAATTATCTGCTTGTCTGAATCTGTCAAAGATTATTTTCTGTTTGTCTTTTGATATGCCAATGCCTGTATCTTTAACATAGAAACGCAGCATTATGTTTTGTTCTTTGATTTCTGCATATTTCTTATCTTCATAAAAATTATAACCAAACTCAATAAAACCTTTATTTGTATATTTTAATGAGTTTCCAATCAAATTTGTCATCACCTGTCTAAATCGATAAGGGTCAGTAGTGATAGAAAAATTTGGTTCTTTAACAGCTTTATTAACTCGTATTTCAATATTATTTTTCCCTTCTTTAATTTTAATTCCATTAAAAGAATCCAATAATTCAGATAGTATTTTATTAACAGGGCATTGATTTTCTTCTATTTTTAACTCCCCAGCTTCTATCCTTGCAATATCTAATATATCATCAATTATTTTTATAAGAATGTTCCCATTATTAATTATAATATTGATAAAATCATCTCTTTCTTCTGAAGAGAAATTAGGTTCTTTAAGCAAATCTGAAAAACCTATAATAGCATTCATAGGTGTTCTGATTTCGTGAGATATATTAGCCAAAAAAGAGCTTTTTAGTCTATCTGCTTCTTCTGCTTTTACTTTAGCTTTTTTCAATTGTACCTCGGTTTGCTTACGAATATTAATTTCATTCTTTAGCTGTGCATTAGTTTTTTTAAGTTCTTCGATTAAATCATCAAGTTTTTTTCTTTGTTTGTACAGCTCAAGAAAAACCTTTACTTTTTCTCTAAGTATTTCGGGAATAATAGGTTTTGCAATAAAATCAACTGCTGCTGTCTCAATGCCCTTAATTGAATGATAATATTCTGAATAAATGGCAGATACAAAGATTACAGGAAGGTATTTAGTGTTTTTGGATTGTCGCATTAATTTAACAGTTTCATAACCATCCATTTCAGGCATTCTCACATCAATAATTGCTAAGGCAAATTCATTTAATAGTGTTTTTGCTAAAGCTTCATTACCTGATAATGCACGAACAAATTCTATATCAAAACCCTTAAGAATTTTTTCTAAGGCAATAAGGTTTTCTATTTTATCATCAACAATTAATATTTTAGTTCTTTTATTTATCATTTTATTTTTATTGTTT
>CAYNBX010000227.1:0-3541 GCA_964395505.1 uncultured Bacteroidales bacterium
GCGTACCGGGGCATAACAGCTTGTATTGAGCTTGACGAAATAAAGAAATCGGACATTATGGACAAACACTAATTATTGGTTATCACTCGAAAGTGAAAGAGAGCTGAAATATCTTGGAGCTAAGGTTTTCAATACCATTAGTATAAATATTGTTTTCTTTTTTTATTAGATCATTAATACCATAAGACATTTTAATTTCAGTGCCAAACTTAAAATACATAGTATAGAAATCAAAGCCAACACCAACTTCAAAATTAATGTCATCTTTTTTTAGTTTAATGATGATATTTTCATTGTTTTCTCTTTTTTTTAACTGTGAAGCCAGGTCAATACAATATTTTACTCCTGTAAGCACATAAGCACGTGTATTATTAATTCTTTGAGACTTAAATTTAAATTCCAGGGGTAGTTCAACATAGGTCGATGGGATTTTTTTTATAATATTAATTAAATCAGATTCACTATTATTATATGCAAGAATTGAATATTCTAATTCTCTTTCTCCAAAAGCAAGAGAAGGTATAAATCGTAAATCAAAATATTTCGCCAATCTTAAATTAGATACAATACCAATAGTAAAACCCAGAGTGGGATCTGCTTTAATTGCATACAGCATTGAAGAATCCGTATTAACATCAGGTACCTGTATTGAAGTATAAACAATTTTATTTATATCAGAACTGGGTTCTAAAGAAAATAACATCTGATTCATTGCGAGAACAAAACCAAAATGGTATTTTTTCATATCATATCTTGGCAAATTAGCTATACGTAACCTTTGAGCATAACTATTTTGTGCTAAAAATACTAAGCTTATAAAAAAGCTAAGTATAATAATTCTGAAAAGTCTCAAAATATATAATTTTTTATTTGTATATGATAACGAAAGTTTCTTTTTTTTATTTTTTTTAAGGCATAAATGTAGTATTATTTTACATTTTGAATAAATATTGACAAACAAAAAAATCTGACATTTAAACAAACACCAGATTTTTTACTATATTTATTAAAATAATTTATAATCCTAATTTTTTCCGAATTTTTTTAGGTATTGCTTTTTTGTTAACCATAATATCAATTGTTTTATAAAGCACATAAGGTTTAGAAGCATAAAAATAACCTTTATATTTTTTATTTCCAATTTTTGAGCCCCATGAATTTTTAACTAAATAAAATTCATCTCCATTTTGATCTTTGGCAATTCCAGTTATTTGTAATCCATGGTCATCTGTGGTAGTCCAATTATCAAAAGCTTTCTGTCGCAGTTTTTGTGTGATTTGTTTTTCTTTTCCAGGCTTATCAAAAATATGTTTTCTTTCTTTTTTTGTCATATCATAATAATCTTTTTCAGGGACAATTGCTATACCATTTTTGACAGAAACGCCTTTTTCACTTACATCAGCTCCCCAGGCTACAGAATAACCTTTATCAATAGCATTGTCTATAATGTCTTCTAATTTATCAAGAGGAACATTATAAATATTGTCCCATGCCCAATTGTCAGGAACTTCTAAAATAAATTTTGTATAAAAAGGATGATGACTAAAAGAAGTTAATTCAACGAAGTCATCAGGGTTAATGCCTAATTCTTTTGCAAAACTTTTAGGACTATATTCTTTGCCTTTATAAGTAAAAGTTTTAGGGACCACACCTAAGTAAGTATCTAAAATATCATCAAAACCATTATGCCAAACAGGGGTGATTTTTTTGTTTTTGTTTTCAATCACAGCATCAACATAATTTTTCAAAACAGCATCCAATTCCCCGTGAATATGTTTTTTTGTTCCATAATCAAGTCCGGGATAAACTTCTTCTGGTACAATACCGTATTTTTTGATAACATCCATCACATCGTGAAATTCGCCTCCTGCAGCAAAATTAATATGTCCATGCATACGAACATATTTTATGGCTTTTTCAGAATATGCATATCTAACAGGAAACATTTCAGATAGGTCATATTCCTCTTTTCTCATTCTGAGTAATTCTGATTCAATAAAAGAAATAGTTGAGAAACTCCAGCAAGTACCTGAGCGATATTGATTTTTTACAGGTGTTGCTTTTACTTGTTTTACAATTGTAAAGACATAGCCTGTTGTATCTGCTTTTACCTTTTTCTCTTGTGCACTAACATTAAAATTAAAGAATGAGCAAGAAAACAATAAGACTAATACTGATTTTTTTAGATTGATTTTTTTCATTATTTATTTTGTTTTAATTAGTGTTCGTACATAAAATCAGTGTTTGAATCAAAATGTTCATTTTCAAGGCTTGCGAAGTCAAAAAAAACAGAATCCCGATTCGTGCTTTTTGTTTGTTTTTTTTAACCTTACAAAAGCTACATCTGGAGGAGCATCTTTTTGACGAGCGTAACGCAAAAAATGGACATTATAGACAGACACTAATTAGTTAGAATTATATTTGATTTGCATTATTTTATGAAATAAATATTTTTTATAATAAAGTTAAAACCTCATTTAGAAGTTTTTGTTTATCAATAGGCACAACTCCAACTTCTTCGCAAACTATACCTCCAGCTAAATTTGATATATTTGCTATATCTTCAACAGGAAGATTAAAAGCCAAGCATAATGAAGCTACGCTGATAACAGTATCACCAGCACCAGAAACATCAGATACAGAACGAAGACGAGAAGGTATTAGCATTGACTTATTATCTTCATCTGGCATTTGGGAACTAATAAACATCCCATCTTCTGAAAGAGTTACCATTGCAATATCTAAATTATGTTTAGATTGTAAAAGACTAACAACTCTATTTAAGTCATCAATATTTTTATGGTTAAAATCCAAATTTAATCCTTCTTTTAATTCTTTAAGATTGGGTTTAAATAAAGTAATATTTTTATAGGCTGCAAAGTTTCGTTTTTTAGGATCAGCAGCTACAGGGATATTTAATTTATTGGCTTTTGAAACAATATTTTTAATCAAATCAGGACTAATAACCCCTTTATCGTAATCCTGAAATATAATAGCATCGATATTATTTTGTAAAAGAATATTTTCTATAATTGTATAAAGATGTTCATAATCTTGAGAATTTAAGTATGTATCGATTTCTTCATCAACACGCAGCATTTGTGTGTTAGAACCAATAATTCTGAATTTAGTAGTAGTAATTCTATTTATACTTTTATAAATTCCTTGAGTATCCAGATTTCGTTTTTCAAGCAAATCCATAAAAATAGCTCCTTTATCGTCTTCACCAATTACAGAACAAAGTATTGGTTCTGCACCAAGAGCTTTAATATTCATAGCTACATTAGCAGCTCCACCCAGTCTGTTAGCCCTCTTCTGGACAGCAACAATAGGGACAGGAGCTTCAGGTGATATTCTCTCAACTTTTCCCCAGATATAGGAATCAACCATTACATCACCTATTATTAATACTTTTTTATTGTTAAAAGAATCAAATAATTTTATGTATTTTCCTTTTTTTAACATATTTATAATATTAAAAAAACTAAATAATTAGTGTTTGTCCATAATGTCCGATTTCTTTATTTCGGCAAGCTCAATA
>CAYNBX010000228.1:0-3540 GCA_964395505.1 uncultured Bacteroidales bacterium
ATGAAACACATACTTCTAATTTTTCTAATTTTCCCTTTGTTACTCTTTGCTCAAGTAAATGATGATTTCTCTGATGGTGATTTTACCAATAGTCCGAGCTGGACCGGGGATACAATTCAATTTGAAATCAACTCATTAAAACAATTACATTTAAAATCAGCAGAGGCTGACACTTCTTATCTTTCTACTGCTAACTCATTGATAAATAACACAGAGTGGCAATTTTGGATTAAACTTTCTTTTAATACATCTTCAAATAACAATGCAAGAGTGTATCTTGTATCTGACAAAGAAAATATTAAAAGTAATCTTAATGGATATTTTGTACAAATAGGCGAAGCTAATGACAGCATTGCTTTATTCAAACAATCCGGGAATATTATTCAAAAAATCATACCGGGAAGTATTGCCTTAACAAATAACTCAACAAATATTCTTAGAATAAAAGTTACACGAGACAATACAGGGAATTGGAATTTATATTCTGATATTATTGGTGGAACAAATTTTCAATTGGAAGGTTCTGCTTTTGATAATACTTTTTTATCTACTTCTTATTTCGGAATATTTTGTAAATACACTATTAGTAATAAAGCAAAATTTTATTTTGATGATTTTTATGTAGGTCCAATTATTGTAGATACAATACCTCCTTATGTTTCACAGATTAAAGTGATTTCATCAAAAGATCTCGATATATTATTTTCAGAAGATGTTGATAAGAATACTGCTGAAACTATTACAAATTATTCAGTAGATAATCAAATTGGCAATCCCATACTTGCTGAAAGGGATAAAAACAATCTCCAACTTGTTCATTTAACTTTTTCAAAAGACTTTATTGATGGCAATTTTAATACTTTAAAAATAACCAACGTAGAAGATATAGAAGGTAATGCTATTTCATCAATTAGCAAAACATTTGCCTATCACATCATTAAAGCTTTCGATGTTGTAATAAATGAGATTATGGCAGATCCCGAACCCTCAGTGGCATTACCAGATTATGAATACATTGAATTATTCAACAGAACTTCTTTACCTCTTAATTTAGATAAATGGACAATTACGTTAGGCTCTAGTGTTAAAACATTTACAGACATCACAATAGAACCAGATGCTTATTTGATTCTATCTAAAGATGAGGCAGAACCTTCTTTAAGTTCTTATGGAAATATTTTTACTTTCTCAAGTTTTAGTATTACTAATGCAGGACAAAGCATTGTTCTTAAAGATACTGAGGGGAAAATAATTCACTCAATATGTTTTTCAGATGAATGGTATAGAAATTCATATAAAAAAGAAGGAGGCTGGTCTTTAGAACAAATTGATCCTTTTAATCCTTGTGGAAGAGCTGAAAATTGGCAGCCTTCTGTTGATACAAATGGAGGCACACCAGGGAAATTAAATTCTGTCTTTGCTGATAATCCTGATAATAAATCACCTGAGTTAATTAGAGTAAGCATAATTGATGATTCAACAATACAACTTTATTTTAGTGAATCTATGGACAGCCTTAGTCTTGATGACAAATCAAAGTATTCAATTGATAATGGTATTGGAAATCCATTTAAAGTAAGATTAATGCCTCCTGATTTTAGCTCTGTTGTTCTCGAACTTCCATCAATGTTATTAGAAGGGAATATTTATACAATTAGTATAACAGATACCCTTACTGATTGCATTGGTAATATTCTTCCTTTAAACAGCAGTGTACGTTTTGCTATTCCTTCTGTTGCAGAGCCAATGGATCTTATTATTAACGAAGTATTGTCAAATCCCAGAGATGATGGTGTTGATTTTGTTGAAATATATAACAAATCTAATAAAGTAATAGATTTAAAAAATTTTTTGCTTTCATCAATGGACACAGTTGCATCAATTTTAACTTCTGTAAAAAATATTTCCCAAAACAGTTTTTTAATGTTTCCCGAAGATTATATCGTTTTAACAACAGAGCCAGAAAAGGTAAAGGAACAATATTATACTCCAAATCACCAAGGATTTATCAAAATGGCTTCTCTGCCTTCTTATGGTAATGATAACGGAATAGTTGTTATTGCCAAAAAAGGTGGTATAATCATTGATAAATTTACTTATACGTCAGATATGCATTTTGCATTATTAAACAATACTGAAGGCGTTTCATTAGAAAGAATAAGTTTTGACAGACCTACTGAAGACAAAACAAACTGGCATTCTGCAGCTGAAACTGTTGGTTTTGCAACACCAGCATATCAAAATTCCCAATATGATGAACAAATAAAAAATGAAAATGAAATAACAATAGAACCTGAGATTTTCTCACCTGATAATGATGGATATAATGATGTGTTAAATATAAATTATCATTTTAATGAATCTGGATACCTTGCAAACATTACAATTTATAATTCAAGAGGAGTATTAGTTAAACATCTTATAAAAAATGAATTATTAGGAACACAAGGCTCATTCTCCTGGGATGGAATAAATATGAATAATGAAAAAGCAAAAATTGGTATTTATATCATTTATATTGAGGTATTTCAGCTTAATGGGAATGTAAAACACTATAAAAAAACTGCTGTTCTTGGTGGGAAGATCTAAATTAAAATTTTATAATCATTGAGCGATTTTTTTAAAAATTGCTCAATCTGGATAATAAAATATGAACATTAATTATTCATATCGATTTACCAAATAATAAAAAATAATATCCTGAATATGAAAATGTTTGTTTTTAATATGGAAATCATCGAAAATAAAGAGAATTCTTTTTTAATAAAAATTAGTAATACAAAAGAAACAGCGCTTATTCAATTCTCACCTGAAAATAAAATCCTGAAATTTCTAAGCAAAAATACATTATCATCTTATTTAAAAGAAAATGAATATCAAATAAGGAAAATTTTACATAATAAACGACCTGAGACATTTTATAAAGGATTTAATTTAAAATTTGCCTTGCGGGATAAAAAAGAAGTTTCTGCTTTTAATGATCTTTCAAAAATCGTTGTTTTAGATAAAAGAAATGATAAAAATGACAGCTATGTTATTGACAAAGGTTTAAAAAAAATATATGAAGTATTTACAGATGGAAGCTTTTTAGAAAAACAAGGGAAAGGAGGATATGTAGTCTTAATTAAGGATTTAAAAGGGAAATACAATCTAAATACTAAGAAGACAGAGGTAGGAAGCAGTTGCCTGATTGAGCTTCTCGCTGCTATTAAAGCTTTAGAACTACTTAAAGATATTGAAAAGATCAGGATTATTACAGATAGTCAATATGTTAGGAAAGGACTTACAGAATGGATTATAAATTGGAAATTAAATAAATGGTACACAGCTAATGGTTATAAAGTAAAAAACATAGAATACTGGGAAAAATTTGATAGTTTAACAGAAAATAAATATATAGAATTCAAATGGGTCAAAGGACACTCAAATAATTTTGAAAACACAATATGTGATTTGTATGCAAAAGATACAGCAAAAGGATAGATGTTTGTTTAATAAATTTAAAACCATCTAATTATTATCTGAAAAAAGACTTGCAAA
>CAYNBX010000229.1:0-3516 GCA_964395505.1 uncultured Bacteroidales bacterium
GGGACTTACAGATAAAATTCATATTTTTGATGACAAAAATGTTTGAAAATAAGTAATACCAAGTGTCCTTGCTTTATATCAAACACAAAAACGAGTTATTATTAAAACGCCTGCAATCCTTTTAACTACAGCATTATTCATGAAAAATAGCAGCAATTTTTATTAGTAAACCTGCAAAAGTTTTATGCTTTATTAATTTATTTTGTAACTTTACAGTGTGTTAAAATATCCGGTTAAAATATTAATTGCTTTTGGTGAGACCATTAGTGGAAACGAAAAAATATTCAATTGGCTTTTAAAAAATGGGTATCCTGAGTTAGCTGCTTTGTCAAAATCAATACGTGGTAGCGAACAGGCTTTTGACTGGCTTATGAAAAACGGATACGTTCGCTTTGCTGCATTAGATAGTGCTATTGATAATGATAAAAAAGCATATTTATGGTTAAAAAAAAACAAATATGACTTTCTAATAGTTTTTGCTGATGCTTGTCGTGGTAAAAAAGTTGCTATTGAATGGTTTGTAAAATATAATCTAAAAATTTTTATTCTCCTTGCTAATAAGATTAAAAAATTCAGAGACAATCAAACATTTGATTATCATAAACTACATTTTTAAAAAATCCAAAATTATTTATCAGGTGATTGCTCAAATACTTTTATCCACCACATTGAGAGTATCCACAATTATTGCATGTTAAACAACCCTCTTTATAAACTAAACTATTTTCTCCACAAACAGGGCACTTATTTTGATGTGGAGCTGTGCCATCAGGAATATAATTTTTCAAAGCCCTTACTACTCCGACTTTCCATGTATTGATAGATTCTTTATCAAAATTCAAATTTGAAACAAGGTTAACTACAAAAGGCAAAGGCATTCCATGTCTAAGAATTCCTGAAATTAGTTTTGCATAATTCCAATATTCTTTATTAAAAGACCTTGATAATCCTTCGATAGTAATTTTATAACCTTGTTTATCTTTAAATTGAAAATCATATCTTGCTGGTTCATTTTCAATTTTATTACGAATCACCCATCCTTTTGTGACCCAGGGTGGCAAATAAAAATCGTCTGCTTTCCCTGTAAATATCTCATAGGGTTTTCCATCAAATAAACCTATAACAGCCATCCATTTTTCATAATCATTTTGAAAACGAACAATCTCTGCATTTAATATTTTAGGACGTTTAGGGGCTCTTGTCTCTTTGAATTCATTTGAATTTTCCTTTTTGGAATTATTTATTAAAATACCTGATCTGCATCCTTCGCGATAAATGGTCATTCCTTTACAACCACTTTTCCATGCTGTTTTATATAAATCACTGACCAATTCCTCATTACTCTTCTCAGGAAGATTAACAGTAACACTTATTGAATGATCAACCCATTTTTGTATAGCACCTTGCATCTTAACTTTGCTTAACCAATCAATATCGTTAGATGTTGATTTATAATATGGGGATTTTTCAATTAATGGTTCAAGCTGTTCATCAGTATAATTTTTTATTTTTTCAATATCATACCCATTTACTTTCAACCAGGTTAAAAATTTAGGATGAAAAACTTTATATTCTTCAAATGCATCTCCAACTTCATCTTTAAAAGAAATTTTTACTTTTTGATCTCCAGGATTAACTTTTCTTCTCCTTTTATAGCTCACTGAGAATACAGGTTCAATGCCTGAAGTAGTTTGTGTACAAATACTAACGCTGCCTGTTGGAGCTATAGTAAGTAAGGCAATGTTTCTTCGTCCATATTTTTTCATATCTTCAAATAATTGCGGAGAAGCATTTTTAATACGATTAATAAAAGGGTTATTTTTTTCTCTTTCAATATCAAAAATTGGGAATTTACCTCTTTGCTTTGCTAATTCAACAGAAGAACGATATACTTCAATTGCCAGCAGCTTATGAACTTCAACAGAAAAGTTAATTGCTTTATCAGAGCCATATCTTGTACCTAAAGCTGCAAGCATATCTCCTTCGGCTGTAATTCCAATGCCAGTTCTGCGTCCCTGAATACATTTTTCTCGTATTTTCTCCCAAAGTATTCTTTCAATTCTTTTAGTCTCATCATCTTCAGGGTCTGAATTGATTTTTGCAAGAATTTTATCAATTTTTTCGATTTCCAGATCAATAATATCGTCCATTATTCTTTGCGCATAATGAGCATGTCTGGTAAAAAGTTCCGAATTAAAACTTGCTTGTTTTGTAAATGGATTATCAACATAACTGTAAAGATTAATAGCTAATAAACGGCAGCTATCATAAGCACATAAAGGTATTTCTCCACAAGGATTAGTTGATAATGTTTTAAATCCAAGGTCAGCATAACAATCTGGTATAGATTCTTTGATAACAGTATCCCAGAAAAGAACCCCTGGCTCAGCAGACTGCCAGGCATTATGAATTATCTTATTCCATAATTGCCTTGCATTGATTTCCTGTTTTTTTAATGGATTATCAGAATTAATAGGATATTGTTGTATATATTTCTTGTTTTCAATAACAGCTCTCATAAATTCGTCATCAAGTTTTACAGAGATATTTGCTCCTGTAACCTTATTCTGTTCAAGTTTAGCATCAATAAATTTTTCAGCATCAGGATGTTTAATAGAAATACTAAGCATCAAAGCTCCGCGACGACCATCCTGAGCTACTTCACGTGTTGAGTTTGAATATCTTTCCATAAAAGGTACAATCCCGGTTGAAGTTAATGCACTATTTTTAACAGGACTACCTTCAGGGCGAATATGTGATAAATCGTGTCCAACTCCTCCTCTACGTTTCATTAACTGAACCTGTTCTTGATCAATTTTCATTATTCCACCATAAGAATCTGATAAACTATCACTGCCAATAACAAAACAGTTAGATAATGAAGATATTTGAAAATTATTTCCAATACCAGCCATTGGACTACCCTGTGGAACAATATATTTAAAATTTTTAAATAGATCATAAATTTTATTTTCATTCAAAGGATCTGGATATTTTTTTTCAATACGTGCTATTTCTCTTGCAAGTCTTCTGTGCATATCATCTGGCGTTAACTCAAAAATCTTACCGTCACTATTTTTTAATGCATATTTATTCACCCAAACATCGGCAGCTAAGGAATCACCTTTAAAATATTCAGTTGACTTTTTTAAAACCTCTTTATAGGAATAACTTACTAATTTCCCTTCCCCTGTTTCTTTATTATCAAAGGATTTTTCTTGTTTTCTTTTGTACTCATTCACTTTAATTTCTATATGAGGTACTTCAGGTCTTATCCTTTTCTCCACAACTTTATTATAAAAGTTCTTCTTTTCTTTATTTTCTAAATCCTTATCAATAGCTTCAAAAAGATTATCATTCATATTTCTAATTTCTAATTAATTAATAGATTGTTAAAAATGTGTTTAAATATTAAATATCTGAAAATGTCATTATTATAAAATAATAATAATTTATTTTTAATTATACGAATTTACCACACTCCCCAACCTTTTACAAAATCTTTTATTAACAAAT
>CAYNBX010000230.1:0-3516 GCA_964395505.1 uncultured Bacteroidales bacterium
CCCTGATATGCTTCGCTACAGGATAAACTACAGGGTAAAAAGGAGAATGATTAAAAAGCCTTGTAGGGGTAAAATATTTGCAGCCATATGCGGAAGTTCTTATTATTAAAAGATAGTAAATTGTTTTGGGAAGATTTTTTCTGTTTTTGCAAAAATTTTAACAAAACGTAAAACGCTGAATTATTAAAATATACAAAATCATAAATTAATGAAAATATTTTTGTTCATATTTTTATTTATAAGCTCATCTTTATCATTATCAGCTAATAATAATCAGGCAGTTATTGATACAGCGAACCTTGATTATTCAAAAGGTTTATACGACAAAGCAATTGACCTTTATCAAAAAGTTATAAATAATGGTTATGATTGTGCTGAACTTTATTATAATTTAGGGAATGCTTATTTTAAAACAAATGATATTCCTTCAGCTATCCTTTATTACGAGAAAGCTAAAAAATTAAAACCAAATGATGATGATATTAATTACAATCTTAAGGTAGCCAATAGCAAGATAATAGATAAGATTGATGTTACCCCTGAATTTTTTCTCAAAAAATGGTGGAGGAATCTTTATAATTTATATTCTGTAAATGCATGGGCTAAAATTAGTGTAAGTTGTGTCATATTATTCTCTATTTTGTTTTTAATTTATTTTTTATCAAAGAAAATCACTATCAAGAAAATTTCATTTTACTTAGGAATAGTTTTTTTAATTATTGCAATTTCCTCTTTAATATTTTCATACAAAAGATACAATTCTTTTAAATATCAAAAAGAAGCAATAGTATTTAATCCAAGTGTTACAGTTAAAAGTTCGCCAGACGAAAACAGTGTTGATTTGTTTGTAGTTCACCAGGGGACCAAAGTAAAGATTATTGATAAGCTGGGCAATTGGTATGAAATAAAGATTACAAATGGAAGTGTTGGCTGGCTTGAAGATAGTACTGTAAAAAACATCTAAAACTAAAAAATCATTCCGGTTGAATCCTCCGGATTTTCATAAATCTGGAGGATTTCATAATGTAAAACAATTAGCCATCTTTTTTGTAAATACTTCGTTGTTTATTAATAACCTTGCTTGATAAAATCTATTTTATATATTTTGATTATTTATCTTTTTTAAATCCCTATTTTTTTGTTGAAATCCTCCGAGTTTGATAAAACCTAGGGGATTTTCAGATTCAATTTATTTTTTTATCTCTACCCATAAACCGGATTTATCGTAAATTATACGAAAATTTATTATACCTGCTTTCTGTACAAGTTCTCGTAACTTATCAGGTGATTTGTAAGCCTTTGCATTTTCTCCTAGAGAGTGATCTCTTAAAGATTTCATCCTCTTTGATTCTTCATCTGTTACATATCGACCAAATCCTCCACCAACAAAACCAATTCCTCCATTTTTTAATACCCTGTATATTTCTTTAAATATCTGTACCTTGTTTTTCCAGTAATGATATGAACCACGACTAATTATGAAATCGGCAAATTCATTCTCAAAAGGCAAACTATTAGCATCACCAAGTACAGGGATTATTCTGTCTGTCAAATTTTCTTTCTCAATGTTTAGTCGTGACACTTCATATATTGCTTTGACGTTTTCCAATGTATATATCTTCAATTTAGAATGTTTGCATAATTCAATTGCAAAAACGGCTGTACCACTGCCGATATCTATACCTATACCTTCTAAAACGCCATAATCCTCAATGATTTGTTTAACACTTGATACAATTGCAGGCATAAAGTTCTCTTTAACCTCTTTGTCAAAATGCCTTGCCTCTGTAAGATCCATATTTTTGTAATCAGCAGGGACACGCTCTTTCTCTTTATTCATAATATTATTCTCCTTTTAGTTTTTATTATTACCTTATATCTGCAAACTAAATCTTATGCAAAGCCGAACTTAATGACATTGTTGGAAATGCCCGCTCAGACCTTCTCTTCGTAATAAGGGCTGCGCCTGCTATGCTCTTCGCTGGGCTTCGCCAATACTAACGCACATTTCAACTTTTCGCTGCTAAGTAATTTGTGTATTTAAGGCATTATTTTAGAAATAGTTTTCATAATTTAATGGTATATAACACTTTAATAAACGTATTAAGTTAATTTAGCATAATAATCAGAAAAATTTATGACTATACTTATTCTCATTAGTAAAATTTTCAGATTAAATCATTTATTCCCAAACTCCGGGAATTTTCTCTCCACAAAATTCACAACGTCCATTTTTAATATGATTACTAAGAATCTTAAATCCTCTTCTTTCAATAATCATCTTTTTACATTTAGGACAAAAAGTATTTTCTGATTTATTACCTGGAACATTATCTATATAAACAAATTTTATCCCTGCATTCATAGCTATTTCCCTTGCTTTTTCAAGTGTTGAAACAGGTGTTTGGGGCAGATGTGTTAATTTATACATTGGATAAAACCTGCTAAAATGTAAGGGGTAGTCATACAATTCATTTTTGTACAACCACTCGCACATTCTTTTTATCATATCAAGATCATCAGTCCAACTTGGGATAACAAGATTAGTTATTTCAAGCCATACATTTTCTTGCTTTAAAATTTTTAAAGTGTTTAATACAGGCTGTAAAGAGGCTCCATTAAGATTTTCATAAATCTCGTTTTTAAATGATTTAAGGTCAATATTTGCAGCATCGAGATATTTACATAAATCACGCAAAGGTTTTTCGTTAATATAACCTGCTGATACAAATACATTTTTTATGCCTTTTGCTCTTGCTAACTTAGAAGTGTCATAAGTATATTCATAAAAAGCAGTTGGTTCAGCATAAGTATATGCAATTGATTTACAATTATAATTAATACATTGTTCAACAACTTTATCGGGCATCATATCATAATTTTTTGTGTCTTCAGGGCTAAACTGCGAAATAGTCCAGTTTTGACAGTTTAAGCATGCTAAATTACATCCTGCTGTAGCTATTGAGAATGCAGTGCTTGAAGGATAAAAATGATATAATGGTTTTTTTTCAATAGGGTCAATATGAACAGCACAGGGATTGCCATAGGCTATTGTATAAAGTTTACCGTCTTTATTAATCCTTGTCCTGCAAATACTTTTTTCACCAGGTCTAAGTATGCATTGATTAGGACATAATTGGCACTTTACACCTCTTGGCGTCTTAATATAATGATATGCCTCTTTACTCCATTTCCATAAGTCGTCACCGGATTTTGAACCTTTCAATCCTTCTATTCCCTTTAAACCTTCTGTAATTGAGCCAAATGATTTAAGAGAATCTATACTTACAGCTAATCCACCTAATCCTAAAAGACCATATTTTATGAATTCTCTTTTGCTTATTTTTTTATCATCTTTCATTTTATGTAAAATATAAAAATTATTTTTATTCAATTAATTTATAAATCATATTTATCAATTTTTGATATATTATTAAATGAGACATCCCCTGAAGTGTCGGGGCAAGCTATGACCAAAGAAATTTTAGATTTAATTTGGACAGGCCCTGTACATTT
>CAYNBX010000231.1:0-3507 GCA_964395505.1 uncultured Bacteroidales bacterium
ATATTAAAATGAGCTATACTATCATACTGGAAAATTGAATTACGTCCCTTAAATATTTTCAAATAAATATTATATAATAATTAATGTATTTATTAGTTTTGTGTCTTTATTAAATTAACAAACTTTTTTTAGAGGTTCTATTTTATTTATTTTATTAATCAAATTATAATATGATGAAAAAATTGATTTTACTATTTGCTTTATCATTAGCTTTTATGAACTTTGTTACAGCTCAGAATGAAGCACGATTAATGCGTTTCCCGACGATTCACGGAAATGAAATAATATTTTCTTATGCAGGAGATTTATATACTGTTAATAAATCAGGCGGCATTGCCCGTAAACTTACAAATGATATAGGTTACGAAATGTTTGCCAGATTTTCACCTGATGGTAAAAATGTTGCCTTTACTGCTCAATATGATGGCAACACTGAGGTTTATCTCATGCCATCAGAAGGTGGGGTTCCAAAAAGATTAACTTACACAGCAACATTAAAAAGAGATGATATTTCAGACAGGATGGGACCAAACAATATTGTAATGTGTTGGAAAGACAATAATAATATTGTTTTCCGTTCAAGGAAAAAGTCATTCAATTCTTTTAAGGGACAATTATACCTTGAATCAAAGGAAGGTGGTTTGAGCAAAGAACTTCCTTTGCCTTGTGGAGGATTTTGCAGTTATTCTCCTGACAAAACAAAATTGGCTTACAACCGGGTTTTCCGTGAATTCAGGACATGGAAATATTACAGAGGCGGTATGGCTGACGATATCTGGATTTACAACTTTAAAACTAAAAAAACAATAGACATAACAAATAACCCTGCACAAGATATTTTCCCTATGTGGAAAGGTGATATTATTTATTTCCTGTCTGACCGTAACAGGACAATGAACCTTTTTTCATACAATTTAAAAACAAAAGAGACCAAGAAACTTACTAATTATACAAACTATGATATTAAATTCCCTTCATTGGGTGACAACTCAATCATTTATGAAAATGGTGGATACATATACAATTTTGATTTATCTATACAAAAACCAAAAAAAATAACTATAAAAATTGCTGATGATTTAATAGGAGGTAGAAATGAGCTAAAAGATGCAAGTAAAATTATAAGGTCAATATCTATATCTCCAGCAGGCAAGAGAGTTGCTTTTGGTGCAAGAGGAGATATTTTTACTGTTCCGGCTAAAACAGGAATAACAAGAAATCTTACTCAATCTTCAGGCATTCATGAACGTAATGTGGAATGGTCACCTGACGGTAAATATCTTGCTTTTATCTCTGACAAAACTGGCGAAGATGAAATCTATATAATGAATCAGGATGGCAGCTCAGAGCCAACTCAATTAACAAAAAATAGTGATACTTATAAATATTGGATGAAATGGTCTCCTGACAGCAAAAAATTACTATGGTCTGATAAAAAATTAAGATTGCAATACATTGATATTATTACCAAAAAAGTTACTGTTGTTGATAAAGATAAAGACTGGGAATTTAGTCAATACAGCTGGTCGCCTGACAGCAAATGGATTACTTATGCAAAACCTGTAAGATTAGGTGAAACAAAAATTTACATATACGAACTATCATCAAAAAAGACTTACCCTGTTACAAGCAAGTGGTATAACTCAACAAGCCCAATATTCAGCAGTAATGGGAAATATCTATTCTTTTCTTCACAAAGAAGCTTTAATCCTATTTACAGTTGGACAGAATTTAATACTGCTTATACTGATATGAGCAAGATTTATTTTATTACTTTATCAAAAAGCACTATAAATCCTCTAAAACCTGAGAATGATGAAGTAATAATTAATACAGAAAAATCTGATAATAAAGAATCAAAAGAAAAAAAAGTAAAAAAAACTAAAAAGGAAGTAGATGTAAAAATTGATTTTGATGGAATCGTTGATAGAATCATAGAAATACCTGTTTCTCCCGGCTCATATTGGAATATAAATCCTATTGGGAATACTGTTTATTACAATAAAAAATCCCGTACAGACAAAAAGTCTTGTTTGATGATGTATGACCTTAAAAAGAAAAAGGAAACAAAATTAGGAGATTATAAAAATTTTGATATCTCAGCCAACAAAAAGAAGATGATAATCGCTGATAAGGGTAAATATGCAATAATAAATCTCCCTAAGTCTAAGATAATCATAAAAGACTATGTAAATACATCAAATATGAAAGTCTGGGTAAACTTAAAACAAGAATGGAAACAAATTTACGATGAAGCCTGGCGTCAGATGCGCGATTTCTTTTATGATCCTGGTATGCATGGTTTAAATTGGAAAGCTGTACACGATAAATACGCACCCTTAGTGCCTTACGTAAATAATCGTAATGATCTAAATTACATTATCGGCGAAATGATTGGTGAATTAAGTATCGGGCATTCTTATGTCGGTGGTGGGGATAAACCCAAACCTCAAAGAATAAAAACAGGTCTTTTAGGTGCTGAATTGAGTAAAGATAAATCAGGATATTATAAAATAAACAAAATCTTAAAAGGCGAGAATTGGAATGAAACCACGCGTTCACCTTTAACAGAAATGGGTATTGACGTTAAAGAAGGTGATTACATTATTGCTGTTAACGGTAAATCTACAAAAGATATGATAAATATTTATAAATCATTGCTCAACACTGCTGGTAAACAAGTTGAACTTATTGTAAACAACAAAGCTGCAGAAAAGGGTAGTAGAAAAGTTATTGTTGTACCTACTGATGATGAAAGTGGCTTATATTATTATAATTGGGTGCAAAATAACATAAAGAAAGTAAATGAAGCTACAAATGGCAAAGTTGGATATATTCATATTCCTGATATGCTTACTGAGGGCTTAAATGAATTTGTAAAACATTATTATCCTCAGTTAAATAAAAAAGCTTTAATTATTGATGATAGAGGCAATGGAGGTGGCAATGTATCCCCAATGATTATTGAACGTTTAAGAAGAACATTGGTAATGATGGAGATGAGTAGAAACACAAGGCCGAGCCCAAGTCCTGATGGAATGCTTTATGGCCCAAAAGTCTGTTTAACTGACTGCTATTCTGCGTCTGATGGCGATTTGTTCCCATATCAATTCCGAAAATTAAAAATAGGGAAACTTATAGGTATGCGAACCTGGGGTGCTGTAACCGGAATAAGAGGCTCTTTGCCTTTTGTTGACGGTGGATGGCTATATAAACCTGAATTTGGTCATTATGCTGCTGAAGGCAAAAAATGGATTATCGAAGGTCACGGCGTTGACCCTGACATTGTTGTTGACAACGACCCTGCAAAGGAATATGCTGGAGATGATCAGCAACTTAACAGAGCTATTGAAGTGGTGCTTAAAGAACTAAAAAATTATCCTAAAAATTTCCCTCCAATACCTCCTTTCCCTGATAAATCTAAATAATATGAAAAAAAACCGCTTCAAAAAGCGGTTTTTTTTATTATCAAAATTCATACTTGCTGACTTATCGGAAATTTTAACT
>CAYNBX010000232.1:0-3475 GCA_964395505.1 uncultured Bacteroidales bacterium
TGACAAAAAAATATGTACTAATGGGTAAATCTATTTCCAAAATGTATCGATACATTGAGTTTTGTAAAGTATATTATCTAATCTATATTAATAGTTTAACATCAGTAGGTAGAGATAATACTTTGGATAAAAATATTTAGAAGCTGCGTCATAGTGAAGATACCAAACTGTAAACTAAAAGTAATTCTCTGACTTGTGGGTATTCTAAATTTAATTTATTGAGTGATTTTTCTTGCAGCATTTTTAATGCGTTATTCAATAGGGCTAATATTATAGGTTTCCCAAATAAAATCCTACGTTCTATTTTATTAGAACAAAAAATTCTTTCTTTTAGTTATCCTCCTGACATTATGAAACTAAGTGTAAAAGTAACCAGATTAATAGCTAAATTAAGAGCCCATAAATTTATTTCAAAAATGCCTAATACACATAGATATAGAGTTATCATTACAGGTTAAGAGACATTAGCGAGAATATTGTTGTTAAAAAATTAGACTTAAAATTTTGATAAAAAACAAGGTTCTGCGGAGTAATACTTTACAAAAACAGGCTGCCCTGTTGAATGATAGCGTGAATATTTGTAAGGATAAGGTCTGTAAAGAAGGAAATGCCGATATATCAATAAACAAATTTGTAGAATACAATAAAGTCCGATTTGTATGTATTTAATAATCGTCAGGAAAATTTATACCTGCTATAATTTTCTATTAGAATCTTCCTGGTTAATAATTTTTTCAAAAACAGCAGTAAACCAAAAGGTAGAACCTTTTCCCACTTCACTTTCCACTCCAATTTTTCCATTCATAAATGTAACTAAATTTTTTGAGATAGCAAGTCCCAGGCCTGTTCCTCCATATTTTCGGGTTGTATAAGTATTTGTTTGAGAAAATGCTTTAAAAAGTTTCATTTTCCCCTCTTCAGAAATGCCTATGCCTGTGTCTATAACTTGAAATTTTAATTTTATTAATTTGTTTTCTGATTCCAAAGTTTCTACTTTTATCTTTATACTCCCTTTTTTAGTAAATTTAATGGCATTATTAACAAGATTAGTAATTATTTGTTTTAGCCTTAGGGGGTCGCCCTTTAGTAATTTAGGAACCAATGGAGAAAAACTCACTGATAAATCAATTCCCTTAGCTCTTGCTTCAAAATCTGATAGTTCGATAATGCTATTGGTTTCGTCATAAATATTAAATTCAATATTTTCAAGTTTCAATTGTCCTGCTTCTGTTTTTGAGAAATCAAGAATATTATTAATGATGTTTAACATATTATTTCCAGAAGCAGTTATCATATTAAGAAATTTTATTTGTTCCTCAGTTAAATCAGTATCAAGTAGTACTTGAGTCATTCCTAAAATAATATTTATTGGGGAACGAATTTCATGGCCCAAGCTTGCAAGAAACATAGATTTTGATAAAGTTGCTGCTTCTGCTTCATTTTTAGCTTCTCTTAATTCATCTTCCATTTTTTTTCTGTTTGTAATATCAGAAATAATACAATCAAAACGAATAGACCCATCAGGTTCTTTTGTAACAATCTCTTTTTCCAGTACCCAGCGTATTTTACCATCAGGAAGTATAATTCTGTATTCTTCTTCAAACTTATCTATCTTGCCTTTGTATGCTTTATTGTATATTTCAATCATTCGCTCAAGGTCGTCAGAATATATTATTTCATTCCATCTTTCATACTTTTCTATGAAGAATTCTTTGGGTCTGCCTGTTATCTTTTCAATAATATCAGTAGTATAGAGATTATGGTATACTCCTTTGCTGTCAACCTTACCACTGTAAACAACATCAGGAATTGTTGTTACTACACGCTCAAATTCAGAATATATTTTTTTAAGTTTTCTTTCAGCTTTTTCTCTCTGATTTATTTCTTCCTGCAGTTTTGTTGTCCTTTCTTTTACCCGCTCTTCTAATTCATTATTTATTTGTTGGAGTCTTAAATTGACTTTCCTTTTATTTTTATACAATATGAAAACAACTAATGTTGAAATTAAAACTAAAATCAAAACAAAAATGTAAATAATATTATTTTTTGTTCGTTTCTGATATTCTATCTTTAATTTTTGAAGAACTGCTTTTTTCCTTAAGATTTCGTTTTCTTTTTCCTTTTTTTCAGTTTCATATTTTACTTGTATATCAGCAATTTCTTTTTTTGTTTTATCACTGAAAATGCTGTCCTTTACTGCTGAATATAACTGATAATTTTCTAAAGCTTTTTGGTATTTTTTTAAACTATCATAAACTTGTGAAAAATGCAGGTAATTTCTTTTTTTTATATCTTTAAAATTTTCCCCTTCAGCTATCTTTAAGCTCTTATTCAAATAAATTAAAGATTGTTTATAATTAAGAGTTTTAAAATATAATACACCAATATTATCCATTGACGAGGCTATCCCATATTTATCACCAATTTTTTGTCTTATTTTTAATGATCTTTTATAATAAAAACCTGCTTTTTTATAATTTCCTAATTTAGTATAAATTAACCCGATATTATTTAAAGTGTTAGCTATTCCACGATTATCCTTTATCTCTTCTTTTATTTTTAATGATTTTTTATAATATTCTAAAGCTTTATCTTTATTTTGTAAATTATCATATATAACTCCCATATTATTATAAGATGATGCCAGGCCAATTTTATCATTAAATTTCTTATAAATTTCTAATGCTTTTCTGTTGAATTCTAAAGCATGATCATTATCATTTAAATCTTGATAAATTACAGCTATATTGCTTAAAGTTTTTGCTATCCCTCTTTTGTCACCTAAATCTTTCTTCATCACTAAAGATTTGTTGTAATATTTTAAAGCCTTATCATATTTCCCTAAAATCTGATAAATAACACCAATATTATTTAAGGACTTCACAACTGCTTTTTTGTCACTTATATCCCCAGATACTTTTGCGGATTTCCCAAAATATTCTATCGCTTTGGGATAATCGCTTAATATATAATAACTTATTCCTATACTATTTAAAGCATTTGATTCAGATTTCTTATCACTTAATTTTTTAGATAATTCTACTACCTGTTTTTGATAAGCAATAGATTTTAAAGGTGATTTTTTTTGATACTCATAAGATAAATGATCAAGAACTTTTATCTTTTCTTCTCCTGAAACAACTTTTAACTCTTTTTCCAAGCTGTCTATCCTTGTCTGATAATCTGCAATAGAAAAAGAACAAATTAAATCAACCAATATAAAAGTTAACAATAATTTTTTCATCAATGTTATTTTATTAATCAATTATCAAATAAAGTTTTTTGCTATAAATTATGTAAAATTAAATAAAAATAATTATTTTTTTAACAAAAACGCTATAAAATTTAATCGTTTTTTAAAAAACTTTCAAAGTATATTGTTAGAAAAACAAAAAAATGTAATTTCCAATTTTTAGATTTACAAATTGACAAAAAATTAGTATTTATCAACAAAGTCAATCATATTAATTAGTGT
>CAYNBX010000233.1:0-3455 GCA_964395505.1 uncultured Bacteroidales bacterium
AAAAATTAGTCAGATTTTAATAATATATTTTTTTGGTTTTACAATTATTTTAATGACTAAGGTGTTTTTATTGGATGATTTATTGAATGGAATGGATGATTGATTGGATGATTGATTGTGTGATTGATTGTGTGATTGATTGTGTGATTGATTGTGTGATTGGAAGCATTCTAAAAACTAATTTATTAATTTTTTCTCTATTAAGTTTTATCCTCTTTCAATTTTAATTCTTTTATTAAATTCGTGGTAGTACCATTAATATTTTAATAAAAAAATATACAATTATAAAGTTAATGATTAAGATGCCTTGTTTCAAAACAATTTTAATATTATTCTCAACTTTATGTTTCAATACTTTATTTATTAGTTCATCATTCGCTCAATATTTTATATCAGGTCAGGATGCTAGTAATATAAAATGGAGACAGATAAATACCAATAATTTCAGAATTATCTACCCTGAAGATTTTGAGAAGCAATCACAATATTTAGCTAATATTTTAGAAAGAGTTTATTTTTTAGATACAAGAACATTAAAGTATAATCCCAAAAAGATTTCAGTAATTTTACATAATCGATCTGTTATTTCAAATGCTTTTGTTGCCTGGGCTCCTAAGAGAATGGAATTTTATACCTGTCCTCCGCAAAGTATTTATGCTGAAAATTGGCTTGAACAGCTTGCGATTCATGAATTTCGGCATGTTGTACAAATTGACAAGCTAAATCAAGGGACTACAAAAATATTAAGCTATATATTTGGTCAACAGGCAGCAGCAGCGGTTCTTGGATTATATGTTCCCCGCTGGTTTATGGAAGGCGATGCAGTTAGCACTGAAACGGCTTTGAGCAATACGGGCAGAGGAAGAATTCCTTCTTTTGAAATGATACTTAGAACTCAATTATTGGAAAAAGGAAAATATTCTTACGACAAAGCTGTTTTCGGCTCTTACAAAGATTTTGTCCCTGATTGCTATCACTTAGGCTACCCTGTTGTTGCTTATGCAAGAAAAAAATATGGTTCAAAAATCTGGGATAATACTCTTACAAATATTGCAAAAAGACCCTTTTCTATAATTCCTTTTTCAAAAGGTATCAAACAAATTACTCACATTTCAAAGACTAAATTTTATAATGAAACTTTATCGGAATTAGATAGTTTATGGAAAATTCAGGGAAAGGTATTATCTTATACTAAATACAAATTAATTAATAAAATTAAATCCAAATTTTACACTAACTATGTAAATCCTTATTATTTAGATAGTTCAAATATTATTGCTGAAAAAACAGGTATTGATGACATAAACAGATTTGTAAGCATTGATAAAGATGGAAATGAATCAATAATTTTTACACCTGGTTTTTATTTTACAGAATCTTTATCTCATGCTAAAAATTTGATATGTTGGGCAGAAAAACAATTTGACCACAGATGGGGTAACAGAAATTATTCTATAATAAGAATTTATGATGTTAAAACAAAAAAATCAAGACAAATAACAAATAAAAGCAGATTGTTCTCACCTTCACTTTCACATGATGCAAGCAAAATAGCAGCTGTGAAAATTACTGCTGAAAATGATTACTCATTGGTAATAATTGATGTTGAAACAGGAAAAATTTTGAAAATTATTAAGACTGCTGATAATTCATTTTTCATAAAGCCTTCCTGGTCTGATGATGACAATAAAATTGTTTCAATAGTTTTGAATGAAAAGGGTAAAAGTATTGCAATAATATATCCCGATATACCCAAAGTAGAATATTTAACTCCTTTTTCTTTTGTTGAAATATCAAAGCCTGTGATGTATAAAAATTATATTTTATATTCAGCTGCCTATTCAGGTATTGAAAATATTTATGCTCTAAATATTAAAAGCAAAAAGATATTTCAAGTAACTTCAGCTCGTTTTGGAGCAAAAGATCCTAATATTTCTTATGAAGCCAAAAAAATTATTTATTCCAATTATACAGCTTCAGGTTATAAAATAGCTGAAATTGAATTTAAACCTGAGAACTGGGAACCATTAAAATATGTAACTAATAATTCTATCAAATTATATGAGGCAATTTCAAGACAAGAAATAGGCAAAGTTCAGGGAATGAATATGAAACAAAAAAATTACGAATCAAAGAAATACTATAAATGGAAAAATCTTTTTTATTTTCACAGTTGGGCTCCCCTTTCAATTGATATTGATAATCTATATATAAATCCGGGATTTTCAGTTATGTCACAAAATAATCTTAGTACTTGTTTTGCTAATCTCGGCTATGCATATAATATTAATGAGTTAACAGGGAAATATTATGCAAACTTTAGTTATCAAGGCTTTTATCCAATCTTGGATGCAAGAGTTGAATATGGTAAGAGAAAATCAAGTACATATAAAGAAAATAAAAAAATTGATTTTGCCTGGAACGAAACAAATATAAAAACAAGTATTCGCTTGCCAATAAATATAACAAAAGGAAAATATTTCAGACTCATTCAACCTCAAATACAATTTACTTATAAAAAACTTGATATTGATAAATCATCTCCTGTTAGGTTCGTAAATAGCAATGTAAGGACTGTTGATTATCGTTTTTTTGCTTATAATATTATAAAATCAAATGCAAAAGATATGTATCCTAAGTGGGGACAAATTGTTGATTTGAATTATAAAAGTACTCCTTTTAATGAAAATTCTTTAGGAACTATATTTTCATTTGAATCAGTGATGTATTTTCCTGGAATTATAAATCATCATAGTTTTAAACTCTGCCTTGGCATTCAAAAAAGACATCCGGGAAGTTACAGATTTCCTGTTTTGATATTTTATCCCAGAGGCTTCTCAAATCAATACAATGAAAAATTATACAGTTTTTTGGTAAATTATAAATTTCCTTTACTTTATCCTGATTTGCACTTGAGTTCTATTGTTTATCTGAAAAGGATAAAGGCTAATTTATTTTTTGATTATGCAAAAGGTAAAGAAAATGATATAAAACATTTTTATAAGTCAACAGGCATAGAACTAACAGCAGATTTGCATTTATTAAGATTTATTGCACCTTTTCAGATGGGAATACGAACAATATACAAACCTGATTTTAATACTTTTAATTATGAATTTTTGTTTTCTGTTAATTTTGATGAAATTCGATAAAACAAATTGATTATTATCCTGAAATTATCTTTATGAGAATTTTGTTAAAAATACTTATATCATCTCTATCTGTGGTAATTAGCCCCTGTAAGAATATCTTTAAAAATATAAGTATTTGATAAGAAAACGTCAAAAACAAAGATTGCGAAGTCTTGAAAATGAACATTCTGATTCAAACACTGACTTTATGGACAGACTCTATCAAGCAAAGGTGCATTTGCTAAATAGGGCTTACTGAAAAACACATAACAATTTATTTTAATGAATATTATATTCCTTTTATTTGTAATAAATGTGGGGTTT
>CAYNBX010000234.1:0-3450 GCA_964395505.1 uncultured Bacteroidales bacterium
ATGAAAACAATAAAAGTAAAAGACAAAGAATTTTCAATTTCAATAAGAGCAAATGATATTGAAAAAGCTGTTAATAAAATAGCTGAGCAAATTAATCGTGACCTTAAAGGTAAAGTCCCTTTGTTTATTGTAATTTTGAACGGAGCCTTTATCTTTGCTGCTGATTTATTAAGGAAAATAAATATTGATTGTGAAGTAACTTTTGTTAAACTTTCCTCTTATATTGGAACAAGAACAACTTCTACTGTTAGAGAAATTATTGGATTGGACAAAGTTTTAAATGGCAGAACAGTTGTTATTGTGGAAGATATTATTGATACTGGTATTACTATGGATAATACTATAAATAAATTAAAAAAACTTGAAGCAAAAGATGTTAAAATTGCCTCATTATTGTTTAAACCTAATGCTTTTGTTAAAGATTTCAAAATAGATTATGTCGGAATTGAAATCCCTGATGATTTCATAGTAGGTTATGGCTTAGATTATGATGGATTTGCTAGAAATCACCCTGATATTTATAAAATTATTGAATAAAATTTAATATTAAAATGTTAAATATATTAATCTTTGGCCCTCCCGGCTCTGGTAAGGGTACTCAATCTTTAAAAATAGTTGATAAATACGATTTAATTCATATTTCAACTGGTGATATTTTAAGAAAAGAAATCACAGACAAAACAGAAATAGGCTTGTTAGCTAAAAAATATATTGACCGGGGTAATTTAGTACCTGATAAAGTTGTGCTGAAAATAATTTATCAAAAACTTTTACAAGAAAAAGATTCTAAAGGTTTTGTTTTTGATGGTTTTCCCAGAACTATTTATCAGGCTGAAATACTTGATAGATTATTGAGAATAAAAATGATGCCTATTTTATTAGTGATTTCTATTGAAGTACAAGAGCAGGAATTATTTAAAAGAATATTAGGAAGAGCTGAAAATTCAAAGCGTTCGGATGATAATAAACAAACCATTTCTAATAGAATTGATGTTTATAGAAAACAAACATTACCATTGATTGAATATTTCAAAATACAGGGGAACTTTTTTGCAATAAATGGAATGGCTGATATTGACACTGTCTTTAAAAGAATTACTGATGTTATTGATAATTATTTGGAAAAATGATATTACCTTATATTTGCAAACTAAATCTTATGCAAAGCCGAATATAATGACATTGTTGACAATGCTTGCTTAGACCTTCTATCAAAAACAATGGATATGCCTTCGATGCTCTTCGCTGTACTGCGTCAGCACTGACACACATTTCAACTATTCGTTGTGAAGTAATTTGCGGATTTAAGGTATTATTAAAAATGTGGGGTACCGTTTTTTTTATGACGAGGCTAATGAATTGGTGTTAAATTAACGCATATTAAAGAGTTAGTTTAAGAAAGCTTGAGATTTGAAGTATATTAACAAAAAATATAGAAACTGTTAAAACAGATAAAAAAAGTTCTTAAGTTCTTATTAACCCCAAACTTAAGTCTGGAGTTAATGACAAGCAATCCTATTCAGATAACAGTTTAAACGTTTTTTTTATTTTATTTGCCTTTTTTAAGTAGAATTATTAATTTTAAACAAAATTAAAATGACATTATCAAATTTTGTTGATTATGTAAAAATTTACTGTCGTTCAGGCAAGGGAGGTAGGGGTTCTGCTCATCTTAGAAGAGAGAAATACTTACCTAAAGGAGGACCTGATGGAGGAGATGGAGGTAGAGGGGGGCATATAATTTTGCGTGGGAATAAACAATTATGGACTTTGATTCATCTAAGATATACCAAACATATTAGAGCTGAGAACGGTCATGATGGGGGCAAGTCATTAAGTACCGGTGCTAATGGTAAAGATGCTGTTGTTGATGTTCCTCTTGGAACTGTTGCAAGAGATGCTGAAACAGGGAAAATCGATTTTGAGATAATTAAAGATGGGGAGACTAAAATTCTTCTTAAAGGTGGTAAAGGAGGTCTTGGAAATGATCATTTTAAATCATCTACTAATCAAACGCCGAGATATGCACAGCCTGGAGAACCTGGCAAAGAAGCATGGAAAATATTAGAATTGAAATTATTGGCTGATGTTGGACTTGTTGGATTCCCTAATGCCGGGAAATCTACTTTGTTATCAGTGGTTTCTGCTGCAAAACCTAAAATAGCTGATTATGCTTTTACTACTCTTAAACCTAATTTGGGTATTGTTTATTATCATGAACAAAAATCTTTCGTCCTTGCTGATATCCCTGGTATAATTGAAGATGCTCACAAAGGAAAAGGTCTGGGACTTAGATTCCTTAGACATATTGAAAGAAATTCAATCTTGTTATTTATGATCCCTATTGATAGCACTGATATTAAAAAGGAATATGAAATTTTGATTAATGAACTTAAACTATATAATCCTGAACTTTTAGATAAATCAAGGATATTGTCTGTATCAAAATCAGATTTACTTGATGATGAAATGATAGAAGAAATTAAAAGGCATTTGCCTGATGTTCCTTATGTTTTTATATCTTCTGTTACACACAAAGGAATTGATAAACTCAAAGATATGATCTGGAATGAACTTAATAAAGAAAATGATTAATGAGTTAATTTGAGAGAGATTAAAATTTAAAATATAAAACATAATAAAAATGATTTTAACTGTTAAAAAAGTTATAAGAGTTATTAAGTATTCTATTAACGCCCGACTTAAATCCTGTGTTAATGGCACACAATACATTTCACAAAGACGTTTCAACGGTTTCTTTCTTTATAATTTTACATTTCTTAATAGGACTCATTTTTAATAAACTAATAATTTGATAATTAATTAATTTAAATATTATGCTTGAAATATTGAAAAACTGGGATATTAATTTATTCTTTTTCCTTAATGGGTTTCATAATGTTTTCTGGGACTTTGTGATGTATTGGTTTAGTGATAAATTTATTTGGATACCCTTTTATGCTTTTCTTATTTATTTAATATTTAGAAATTATAAAAGACAAGCCTGGTTTATAATTATTTTTTTAATTATTGGAGTTGCTATAAGCGATCAGACTGCTTTAGTTATAAAAAATTCAGTGCAGCGTCTTCGTCCAACTCATAATCCGGCTATTAGCAGTATGGTTCATATTGTTAGAGGATATAAAGGAGGATTGTATAGTTTTGTATCTTCTCATGCATCTAATACTTTTACTTTGGCTGCATTTTTATCATACTTATTGCAGAAAAAAATAAAATATTTTACACCCTTGATTTTCTTATGGGCAGGCTCTGTTTCTTACAGCAGAATTTATTTAGGAGTTCATTATCCTGTTGATGTTATTTGTGGAGCTTTAATTGGATATTTGATAGGAACTTTGATGTCTGTGCTTTATTATTTCTGTAAAAAGAAATCAATATTGATTTTCAGAAAATAGTATGAAACAACCCCTGAAGTGTCGGGGCAGGCTA
>CAYNBX010000235.1:0-3424 GCA_964395505.1 uncultured Bacteroidales bacterium
AAATCCAAAATCTAAAATCTTAATTCTCTTTGGTCATAGCCTGCCCCGATACCTCGGGGGATGTTTCATAAATCTGATAATTAATAATAAGATAAAAATTAAATTTTATTAATAGAAGTGCGATTTATGGAAAGTCCAACTTATTCTTTATTAATTTTTGCAGTTCGAATATTTCATCTCTCAATGCAGCAGCTTCTAAAAAATCGAGTTCTTTAACAGCTTTTTCCATTGCTTTTTTTGTTTTTTTAATTGTTTTTTTTAGTTGGTTGTTTGTCATATATTTAATGACAGGTTCAGCAGCAATATTAACAGTTTCGTCATTAATATAAGGTTCTGGTAATTTATTTTTAGCATCAGCTACTGCAGTTTGTTCTATTATATCTCTATTTGATTTAATGATAGGGCTAGGGGTGATCTTATGTTTTATATTATAAGCCAGTTGTTTTTCACGTCTTCGGTTTGTTTCATCAATAGTATGCTTCATAGACTTAGTGATTTTATCAGCATACATAATTACTTTGCTGTGTATATTACGAGAAGCTCTTCCTGCAGTTTGTGTTAAAGAACGTTCTGAACGCAAAAAGCCTTCTTTATCAGCATCTAATATTGCAACTAAAGCAACTTCCGGCAGGTCAAGTCCTTCTCTAAGCAAATTAATGCCAACTAAAACATCAAAGACGCCAAGCCTTAGATCGCGCATTATTTCAACTCTTTCTAATGTGTTAACATCAGAATGAATATAACGACATTTAATTCCTAAATTAAGCATATATTGTGTAAGTTCTTCAGCCATTCGTTTTGTGAGTGTTGTAACGAGGATACGTTCATTTTTGCTCGCTGTTTTATGAATTTCGTCTAAGAGGTCATCAATCTGGTTAACACTGGGACGCACCTCAATGATGGGCTCGAGTAAACCTGTTGGACGAATCAGTTGTTCCACAACAACGCCTTCACATTTTTTTAATTCATATTCCGATGGAGTAGCACTAACATATATTACCTGATTTGTCATTGCTTCAAATTCATCGAACTTCAATGGTCTGTTGTCCATTGCTGAAGGAAGTCTAAAACCATATTCAACAAGAGTTTTCTTACGTGAGCGATCGCCTCCAAACATAGCCCTTACTTGTGGAATAGAAACATGACTTTCATCTATAATTAATAAGAAATCATCAGGGAAGTAATCTAATAAGCAAAATGGACGAGAACCAGGTAAACGACCATCAAAATAACGAGAATAATTTTCTATTCCTGAACAATATCCTAACTCAATCATCATTTCAATATCAAAATTTACCCTGTCTTCTAAACGTTTAGCTTCTAAATTTTTACCACTTTCCTTAAAATATTCTATTTGTTTTGTTAAGTCATTTTTAATTTCAGTGATTGCATTTTTTACTTTATCCTTTGAAGTTACAAAAATATTGTTAGGGAATATGGTAATATTATCTAAAACTTCAATTCTTTTGCCGCTAATAGGGTCAAAAGATTCCATAGATTCTATTTTATCATCCCAGAAAAAAATGTGATAACAATAATCTGCGTAACCGGGGAAAATATCAACCGTGTCTCCTTTTACTCTGAAATTACCTCTGTTGAAATCCGCTTCAGTCCTTGAATATAAACTGTTTACAAGCGAATATAATAATTTATTGCGGTTGAGAATATCACCTGTTTTAAGATGTATAATATTTTTTGAAAAATCATCAGGATTGCCAATGCCGTAAATACATGAAACCGAAGCTACTACAATAATATCTCTTCGTCCGGAAAGCAATGATGAAGTGGTGCTTAATCGTAATTTTTCAATTTCATCATTTATTGACATATCCTTTTCAATATAAGTATCTGTAACAGGGATATAAGCTTCAGGCTGATAATAATCATAATAAGAAACAAAATATTCAACAGCATTTTCCGGAAAGAATTGCTTAAACTCACCATATAGTTGAGCAGCCAAAGTTTTATTATGACTTATAACTAATGTCGGACGTTTAACTTGCTGAATAACATTAGCTATAGTAAAAGTTTTACCTGAACCTGTTACACCTAAAAGAACCTGCTGTTTATCATTTCTATTTATGCCATCAACTAATTGTTTAATCGCCTCAGGTTGATCACCAGTGGGCTTAAAATCTGATGTTAATTGAAATTCCAATTTTATTTTAATATTATATAAATTTTACGTAATAACAAAATTAATGTTTTTCATAATAGATGCTCATAAAGTTTTATTAAAAAAAATAAATATAATTTTCAATAATGTTTATTTCTTTAAGATATTGTATCAATGATTAAAATTCAGGTAACTAGAGATAGGGTAGTGGTCTGATAATTTTATTTTATAAGTTTTAAAATTAGAAGATTTAAATTGTTTTCCATATAAGATATAGTCAATACGAAAATAAGGGAAGTTGCCAGCATAAGTAATTCCTAAACCATTGCCACTTCCAATAAATGAATCTTTTAAATTTTTTGTCATAAGATGATAGATATAAGAATCCGGAGTGTCATTAAAATCACCGCAAACAATAACAGGATAGGGTGATTTATTGATATTTTTTATCATAACCAAAACTTGTTCAGCTCTTTTTTTGAAAGCAGACTTTAATTTCCAATAAATATATTTTGAACCCTTTTTTAAATCTTTTTTCTGTTTTTGTACTGAAGTAATTTCTGAAACAAATGAATAATCTCTTTTATTAAAATGAATAGATTCAAAATGTACATTGAAAATTCTTATTGTATCTTTATCAAAAACAATATCTGAATAAATGCAATAATTGCCTGCACTGTTATAAAATTGTATCCTCCCTTTGTTTACAATAGGAAATTTACTAAAAGTAGCCATGCCGTATTTGCAAGCATTTCTTTTTGTTTTAAAAAGATCAATATGATTATTATATAATTTGTTCGCTTTATCAATATAATTATCCTTTTTCCTATCATTCTGAAAATATTCCTGGAAACATATTATGTCCGGATTTTCTTTTTTTATAAAATCCAAAAATTTATTTTCGTTTTGTTTTTTATGTCTGTTATAAACATAATCAAATGACATTACATTATATGACATTAATTTGAATTTATGATTAGAATTGTTGCTTTTGTGTTTTTTATAAAATTGAATATTGTCTGTAATATGGTTCCAACCGAGTAATATTACGAGCAGGGATATTATGAAATATCCTTTACCAAGGAATAACCATAAGATAACAAAAAAAAGATTAGCCAAAAATAATATAGGATAAGCCAAACCAAAGAAAGCAATTATCCATATTTTTTCAGGACTAACATAAGAAGCACAATAAGATATTAATAATGCAAAAACAAAAATCATATTTAATAGCAAGACAAAATTACCAATAAAGGATGTTTTATGTTTTTTCATTTTAAGCATATAATTAGAGTCTGTCCATAAAGT
>CAYNBX010000236.1:0-3407 GCA_964395505.1 uncultured Bacteroidales bacterium
AAAAACTTACTATTAGAAGCATAACTTCAAATGTTTAATAATGAGTTATATACAAAAATATAAACATATGAAACATACAGCTAAACAAATTGCAGAGATACTTAATGGTCAATTAATTGGGGATTCTGGTGTTTATGTAAATAATTTATCAAAAATTGAAGATGGCAAAATTGGAACAATTAGTTTTCTTTCAAATCCAAAATATACTCATTTTATATATACAACAAAAGCATCGGTAGTGATTGTTAATAAGGATTTTATTCCTGAACATTCTGTTTCTTGCACTTTAATAAAAGTAAAAGATTCTTATGCAGCTTTTGCACAACTTCTGGATGCATTTGATAAAACAAAATCATCAAAAATTGGTATATCAAAATATGCCTTTATCTCTGATACAGCTAAAATTGGAAAAAATGTTTATATTGGTGAGTTTTCATTTATAGGCAAAGATGTTATTATTGAAGATAATGCCAAAATTTATCCACAAGTTTATATAGGCGACAATACAATTATAAAAGCAAATACGAGGCTTTTCTCAGGTGTTAAAATATATCCTGACAATGTTATAGGTAAAAATTGCGTAATACATTCTGGGGTAGTTATTGGCAGTGATGGTTTTGGATTTGTTCCTCAAGAAGATCATAATTATAAAAAAATTGCTCAAATTGGTAATGTAATTATTGAAGATAATGTTGAAATAGGGTCAAATACAACTATTGACAGGGCAACTTTAGGTTCTACAATTATCAGAAAAGGTGTTAAATTGGATAATTTGATACAGGTTGCTCACAATGTAGAAATAGGTGAAAATACGGTTATTGCTGCACAAACAGGAATCTCAGGCTCTGTAAAAATCGGGGAAAATTGTATGATTGGCGGACAAGTTGGTATTGCCGGTCATTTAAGGATTGCAGATAATGTAAAAATTGCTGCAAAATCTGGCATCTCCTCAAGTATAAAAAAACAGGGAGAAATTTTAATGGGTGCTCCTGCTTTTGAAGTACATAAATATAGAAAATCTTATGTTCTTTTTCGTAATTTGACAGAATTGGAAAAAAGAATTTGTGATATAGAAATGAGACTTAAAAATACATAATTTTATTAATTTTTAACAAAATTGATAATCCAAAAAAAATATTAATATATTTAAATTTGTAAATTAATTATGACAGAAAAGCAAAAGACAATAAAGTCACCAGTAAGTATTCCTGGCTTTGGTTTGCATACTGGTAAAAAAGTTACATTAACGTTTAAACCTGCCCCAGTTAATTATGGTTATAAATTTAAAAGAATAGACCTTGAGGGAGAGCCTATTGTAAAGGCTGATGTTGATAATGTTGTTGATACTTTAAGAGGAACTAATATTGAAGAAAAAGGCGTTCGTATAAATACCACTGAACACGTTCTGTCTGCCATTGCAGGTCTCGAGATTGATAATATTCTTATCGAACTTGACAGCTCAGAAACTCCAATTTTAGATGGTAGTTCAAAAATTTATGTAAATAATTTATTAAAAGCAGGAATAATAGAACAGAATGCAAAAAAAGTATATTTTGAGATAAAAAAGAATATCAAATATACTAACCCTGAAAAAAATATCGAAATATTAGCTTTACCTTATAATAGATTCAGAGCTTCAGTAATGATTGATTTTGATTCAAAAATACTCTATCCTCAATATGCATCTATAAATAATATTAAAGAATATAAAAATAATATTGCTCATTGCAGGACTTTTGTATTTTTACACGAATTAGAATATCTGATAAACAATAATCTTATCAAAGGAGGAGATTACAGTAATGCAATAATTTTTGTTGATAAGATAATTTCACAAGAGGAGCTTGATCGCCTTGCTGTCTTTTTCAATAAACCTAAAGTAAAAGTCCGTAAAGAAGGTATTCTTAATAATGTTGATTTGTATTATCCTAATGAACCTGCACGTCATAAACTTCTTGATGTTATTGGTGATTTAGCCTTATTGGGTATGCCTTTTAAAGGACAAATTTTTGCAACAAAACCGGGTCATTATTCTAATGTAGAATTTGTAAAATTAATAAAACAAAATATGAAAGCTGAAAAAAAATTAAGTAAAACACCACAATTTGATCTTAATAAGCCACCTTTGTATGATGTAAATCAAATTAAGAAAATATTACCACACAGACCACCATTCTTATTGATTGATAAAATTATTGAGATGAGTGATACTAATGTGGTTGGATTGAAAAATGTTACAATAAATGAAGCTTTTTTCATGGGACATTTTCCAGATGAACCTATCATGCCAGGAGTTTTACAAATAGAAGCTATGGCTCAAACAGGCGGAATATTAGCTCTTAGCACTGTTCCTAATCCTGAAGATTACAGTACTTATTTTTTAAAAATTGATAATGTACGATTTAGGCATAAAGTGGTTCCTGGAGATACTGTTATTTTTAATTTAGAACTTATTGAACCTATTAGAAGAGGTATTTGCCACATGAAAGGAATAGCTTATGTAGGTCATAAAATTGTGATGGAAGCTACTATGTTAGCTGAAATTGTAAAAATAAAAAATAAACAATGAATCAACCTTTAGCTTATGTAAATCCACAGGCAAAAGTTGCCAATAATGTTGTAATAGAACCTTTTGTTACTATTGATAAGAATGTAGAAATTGGTGAAGGAACGTGGATAGGCTCTAATGTTACAATTATGGAAGGAGCCAGAATAGGAAGAAATTGTAAAATTTTCCCTGGTTCTGTTATCTCTGCTATACCTCAGGACCTGAAATTTAAAGGAGAGACAACAACAGTAACAATAGGAGATAATACTACTGTCCGTGAATTTGTTACTATCAACAGAGGTACTAAAGCAAGTTATGAAACTATTATTGGGAAAAATTGCCTTTTGATGGCTTATGTTCATATTGCTCATGATTGTATAGTAGGAGATAATTGTATATTAGCTAATGCTGTAACTCTTGGAGGTCATATAAAAATAGATGATTGGGCAATTATAGGTGGACTTTCAGCAATCCATCAATTCGTTAATATTGGAAAACATGTGATGATATCCGGTGGTTCATTGGTTAGAAAGGATGTGCCTCCATATACCAAAGCTGCAAGAGAACCCTTATCTTATGTGGGTATTAATTCTATTGGTTTAAGAAGAAGAGGTTTCACACCTGAAAAAATCAATCAAATTCAAGATATCTATCGTATTATTTATCTTAAAGAATACAACGTTTCTCAAGCAATTTCATACATTGAAGCAAATTTGCCTGCAACAAAAGAACGTGATGAAATACTTTCCTTTATCAACCGCTCCAGCAGAGGAATAATGAAAGGATATACAAGATTTATGTAAATAGGGCTTTTTGAAAAAGTCTGATGCGTGCCGGATTTGAGGCGGCAAGGTGAAGA